>JANLQT010000062.1:0-1569 GCA_031368035.1 Rhodobacterales bacterium
GCTTCCAGATCGGATTCGATGTGGTAATCGAACCGCGCGCGGCGATTTTCTGCGATGAGCTTGGAATTGGGATCGGACTTTTCCACCATGATCCTGCTGAGATAGGCGAGCCATGGGCCCAAGTCCAGCGCCCAGGCCCAGGAGTGTGTGCAATGCTGGTGCAAATCGCGGTCGGAACGTTGTTGCTGGTGGTCAACATCGTCATCGCCTCGATCGGGGCGCTGGCGCTGGAACTGGCGTTTCAGCGCGGCCATTCCTGGCTGTTGCGCGAACCGCACGGGCCGAAGCTGGTCTTTGCCGTGGCGGGGGTTTCGGTCTGGGTTCTGGGGGTCATCACCGCCGGGGTCTGGATCTGGGCGACGGTCTATTTCTGGCTCGGCGCCTTCCCGAATCTCGAAACCTCGGTCTATTTTTCACTGGTCATGTTCACCACGCTTGGGCTTGGCGATGTGATCCTGCCGCTGGACTGGCGTATTCTGGCGGGGATGGAGGCGGCCAATGGCTTTTTGACCTTTGGCCTGTTGACCGCCTTGCTGGGGGAGGCCCTGCGGCAGGTCCGCCTGAGACAGGTGGAGACCCGCAGCAAGGATCGTTCGCGCGATTCGAAGTGACCCTTCATGCCAGCCGGGCCGCGCGGCGCTTCAGGAAACCCTGCGCGGTGGCAAGGTCCAGGGTCGGGAAGAAGCTGTCCTCGGGATAGCGCTGCGGCCCGTCGATCAGCGAGGGGCAGTGGAACAGCACGCCCGACTGGGCATAAAGCCCCTCTTCATCGGCGAACAGCGGCGTGACCACCTCGACCGGGGCCTCGGGGCGGATGCGGCGGGGACCGTCCAGCGCCAGCAGCGCCAGCGCGGGCACCAAGGCGAAGGGCGCGCCGCCAAGGCCCGCATCGTCCAGCGTATCGACCAGCAGGTGTTGCCCCGGCAGCAGCATCAGGTCGCTGCAGGCGTCAAGGCAGCCGCCCGGCAGGTGGATCAGCACCAATTCGTCCGAGGGGCGGATGGTGCGCCTGGCCAGCCGCAGCAACCGCGCAAGGCCGCCGTCCAGGGTCTGGATGCGGGCGCCGGGGGCCAGGGTTTCCACCGCCTGCCAGCCGGTGGCGGTTTCGACCAGCGTGCCGGACAACAGGCCCGACAGCGCCGGGCGGGCGGTGGTCAGCGGCATCGGAATGCAGGTGGACAGTTCCGGGGCGAAGGCGGTCAGGTCTTGCATGAACATGGCGGTGATCTCCTGAAGGGGTGGTGGCAGTTGGTTCCAGCGGTGCGTTCCGCCTTGCGCCCAATCAGCACCCGAATTTCGCCGTTTTTTCGTCACCTTCGCGGCCCAGTCGTGACACTGTTGCCGCTATTGCGCCAAAGATCGGCAAGCCCCGCGCCGGTCGCCAACCGCGCCGCAAGAGCAAGAATTGATTAAGCAATATCAGCGGGAAACGGGCAGCGGCCCGGTGAAAGGCTCGGCGGGCAACGGGGCGATTCGAGGGCGAAATCAGGGGGAAGGTGGGATGGCGGGCGGGGGGCACGGGGATCGCCGCTTTGCTGCATGGAGGCCGGGGGGGGGGGGGGGGGGGGG
>JANLQT010000074.1:0-3984 GCA_031368035.1 Rhodobacterales bacterium
GACATTGTCCCTGCCCGGCAGGTAATATAGCGGGTTGGTGAAGTCGTTGAAGATCGCGATGGACTGCACCACGATCAGCGTCACCGTGACCGGCTTCAGCAGCGGCAGGATGACCTTGAAGAACACCTGCAGCGGCCGCGCCCCGTCAATGATTGCCGCCTCGTCCAGATCGCGCGGAATGGTGGCGATGAAGCTGCGGTACAGCAGCACCGAGAATGCCAGCCCATAGGCGACCTGGATGAAGATCATGCCGTAGATCGTCTTGAAAAGGTGCAGCCCCTGCATGACCCAGATCGTCGGCACCACCGCCGGGGGCACGATCAGCCCCACCAGCACCGCGCCGAAGATCAACTTGTTCCAGCGGCTTTGCCTGCGCTGCAAGACATAGCCGACCATGGCGCCGAACACGATCAGCATCGCCACGGCGCCCACCGTGATGATGCTGGAATTGAAATAGGCCAGCAGCAACTGGTAATTCTGGGTCTTGAGCACATCAAGGAAGTTCTGCGCGAATTGCCATTCCACCGGCCATGTGAACCGCAGCAGCGAGGCGTCCTTCTTGGTCTTCACCGCTGTCAGGAAGATGAACACGAAGGGCAGGATGAAGATCACCGCTGCCAGCGCCATGGCGACCAGCCCGTTGACATATTGGCGGCGCGTCACAGGTCCACCTCTGCGCGATTGAACCACCAGGTCAGCGGCAGGATGATCACCGTGATCATCACAAACAGGATCACGTTGCCCGCCGTGGACAGCCCGTAAAACCCCGCCTGATATTGCTTGTAGACCACCGAGGCGAGCACGTCAGACGAAAATCCCGGCCCGCCCTTGGTCGTGGCCCAGATCAGATCGAAACTACGCAAGCCCCCGATCAGCGACAAGGTGACCACCGTCACCGTCGCGGGCCGCACCAGCGGCACCGTCACCCGCCAGAACTGCTGCATCCGGGTCGCCCCGTCGATCCGCGCCGCCTCGTAATAATCCGGCGAAATTGCCGCGAGGCCCGCAATATAGATCACCGTGGCCAGCCCGATGCCCTTCCACAGATCGATCAGCGCCACCGAATAGATCGCAAGCGTCGAGTCCACCAACCACCCCGGCCCGTCAATACCAACGGCGGCAAGCGAGACGTTGATCATCCCTTTGGTCGGATGCATCAGCGTGGCAAAGGTGATCCCCACCCCGATGGTGGACACCAGCACCGGAAAGAACACCACGGTCCGCAAAAAGCCCTGCCCCCAAAGCCCCGAGGTCAGCGCCACCGCCAGCAGCAGCCCCAGCACCGATTTGGTGCCGGATGTGATCACCGCATAGACCAGCGTATTGAACAGGCTGTGCGTCAGTTGCGGTTCCTTGAAGAACTGCCGGAAATTGTCCAACCCGATGTATTCGAAACTGAACAGGTCCCACCGCGTCAGACTGAACCACAGGCTGGCCACCGTCGGCACCAGAAACAGCGTGACGAAGATCACCGCTGCGGGCAGGACGAACCAGTAGGGATAGGGCGACGGGCGTTCTTTCATGCCTCACCTTGAAACAGGGTGCCCCACCCGGACGCCTTCTGAGGCGGCCTGACCGGGTGGGGCGGGTCTTGCTGGCAGGAGCTTACCAGTTCGGAAGACCCAGTTGTTTGGCCTGCTTTTCGACGTCCTGGTCATACAGCGCGGCCCCGTCCGCCGCCGGACGGATGCCGCTGCCTACTTCCACAGTGATCTGTTCCAGGCTTGGCCCTTTGACCGGCGACAGAAATTCCAGCGCCGGGGCGGTCATGCCATCGGCCTGGAAATAGGGCATCATGTCAGCCACGATTGCCGGCACGTCCGCCGGCAGCGTGCAGCCCTTCACCAGATAGGGGCCGGTCGCGCCATTGGTCGCGGTCTGGATATCGCAAGCCTCGATCGAGGCGACGAAATCCAGGAACTTCTTGGCCTCGTCGATGTTCTTGGACGACTTCGGGATATAAAGCCCGGCCGGCATCCATACCGTCAGACCGTTCTTGGCCGCATCATCGCCCGGCTGGGCGAAGAAGCCGACATCGGCCAGCTTGTCGGGGTTGTTCTGCTTGATGTTGGCGACAGCGAAGGTCAGCATCGGGTAATGCGCGCCCTCGCCCAGCGCCAGCATGGTCAGCCCGTCGTCCAGCTTGGCCGCGCCAAAGTCGGCGTTCAGATCGCCGGCCTTGAACACGTCTTCCTGATGCTGAAAGCCCGCCATCGCCGCCGGGGTCGAGGCATACTTGGCCTTGTTGCCGGTATAGTCCGCCGCGAAGGTCGGCACCGCCGCCTGCACGTTGAAGAAGTCGGCCAGCACGAACAACTGGCTGGTCCAGGTATCCCCAAAGGTCTGGATCACCGGAACCTTGCCGGCTGCCTTGATCTTCTCGTTGTTGGCCATGAACTCGGCCCAGGTCTTGGGAACCGACAGGCCAAGATCGGCATAGATCTTCTTGTTGTACAGGATGCCGCCGCCCATCGCGGTGCCGATCGGCACGCCGTAAATCTTGCCATCGGTGCCGGTGACGGTGGCCTTGAAGCTGTCCAGAACGTTGGCTTGGCCGGGGCTGCCCGTCAGATCGACCAGCGTGTCGACCGGCTTCATCGCCTGGAACAGCGAGCCGGAGTTGTAGTTGAAGATGTCCGACATCTCGCCGGTGGCCAGACGGGTCTTGATGATGTTGTCACCATCCGCGCCGCCCGGACGCTGTTCAATCTCGATGGTCACATCGGGATGGGCGGCGTGATAGGCGTCAGCAAGGGCCTGAGAGGCGGCGACGTTGCCGGCACCGTTGTCGACAAGAAAGCTCAGGGTCGTGTCGGCATGGGCAAAGCCCGCCGTCAGGGCGAAGGCGGTCAGAAGGGCCGCACTGGGAACAAGTCTCATGGTCTTTTCTCCTCCGTTGGACCATTTGCAGGGTCGGTCCCGGGCTTGCATGCCCGGGGTCGCTCGTGTCCGCATCAGATGCGGAAGGTGATCTCGTGGCTGCCCGCAGGCAGGATTTGGCCCTGGGCGCCGGGCTTGCCATTGACGGTCAGGCCGGATTTCGCGGCCTTGGTCACCAGCTTGCCGGTGGTGCCCTGCGGCAGGGTCACGCGGTAGGTGACTTTGTCGCTATCAACGCTCCACCCTGCTTCGATATGGCCATGGCGGCAGTCGTGCCACGCGGCGACCGGCGACAGCGCGGGCAGGATCAGCGGGTCAAGCGTGATGACGTCAAAGCCCGGCGCATCTTCGCGCGGCGCAATCCCCGCGACCCCCTCGAACAACCACTGACACACCGCGCCGTAAGCGTAGTGATTGTAGCTGTTCATGTCGGGATCATAGATCGTCCCGTCCTCGCCCAAGGCGTCCCAGCGTTCCCAGATCGAGGTCGCGCCGCGGTCCACCTGATACAGCCACCCCGGCACCTTGCGGTTCAGGAAGATCTTTTCGGCAAGGTCCGCCATGCCGTGCAACGTCAGCGCCGGAAGCAACGCCGGCGTGCCGATGAAACCCGTGCCGATCAGTCCATCGGCATCTTCGACCACCTTGCGGAAATACGCCTTGCCCGCCTCGTAATACTCCGGCGGCACCAGCCCATACAGGAACGCCAGCCCCCAGGAGGTCATGTCGTTATGCGCGATCCGGCCCGAGGGCGAGAAGAACTCGTGTTTGAAGGCGGCGCGAATGACCTCGGCGCGGGCAGACAGGCGGGCCTCGTCCTCGGTCTTGCCCAGAACGCCCGCGATTTTCGCGGCAAGGTCGGTCGAGATGAAGTGATACAGCGTCGCCGCACAATCATCGGCAATGGTCGGGCGCGGTTTGCGGTTGTCGCCGTCGTGTTGATTCCAGTCGCCAAAGGTGAACCCCTTGCCGCCCCAGCCTGACTGGGGATGGATCACCGGACCGTCCGAAATCGACCACATATAGTCCAGCCAGCGCAGCATTGTGGGGAAGCACTCCTCCAGCACGCCCTTGTCGCCGTAGTGCAGGTAAAGCTGCCACGGC
>JANLQT010000134.1:0-2630 GCA_031368035.1 Rhodobacterales bacterium
GCGGCGGCATAGGCGGCCTTCGCGGCGCTCTTGTCCATCGCAAGCGCCGAAGCCAGCACGCCCGAATGGGTGTAGGGGATGCCCAGCCACTCCAGCAGGCCCTGCACACAGCCGTCCTCGCCCCAGCGGCCATGCAAGGCGTTGAAGCAGGTATCGGGTTTGATTTCGGACAGACGCGCGCAAAGATCGCGGCCGGCATCAACCTCGATCACCTCATATCCCGCGGTGCGGAGTGCCTGAGCGCATTCGCGCCCAGAGGACAAAGACACCTCTCGTTCGGCCGAGAGGCCCCCCATCAGTACCGCCACGCGGGGCGCTGCTGTTGCAGACGTGCCCGCCATTCCTGCCTCAAAGGCCGTTATCGGCCCCGTTTTTTGTTATTCAGCGGAAGGTTCGCCCACCCGCATGATTTCCCACTCTAGCGTGATCCCGCTGTGTTGGAAAACCCTTTTTCTGACCTCCTCGCCCAATTCCTCCAAGTCGGCGGCACTGGCCCCCCCGGCGTTGAGCAGAAAATTGGCGTGCATGTCCGACATCTGCGCCCCGCCATGCCGCGCGCCGCGCATTCCGGCCTCGGCGATCAGCTTCCAGGCCTTCAACTCGTGGCTGTCATCCGCGCGCCCGGTCGAGGAAAACCCGGCCGGATTGCGAAAGGTGGACCCGGCCGAGCGATCCTTGGTGGGCTGGCTGGCGTCGCGCCGCGCCACCTGCTCCTCCATCCGCGCCGCAAGGGCCGTGGGGTCGGCCTTTTCGGCGCGGAAAGTGGCAGAGGTGATGACCCATCCGTCCGGCAGTTGGCTCTGGCGATAGGCGAGGTGCAGGTCCGTGGCGGCCAGGTTGCGAACCTCGCCCGCGCGGGTGACGACACGAACCGAGACCAGATGATCCTTCACAAAGGACCCATACCAGCCCGCATTCATCCGCACCGCCCCGCCGATGGAGCCCGGGATGGTGCGCAGGAAGGTCAGGTTCAGCCCCACCTCCGCCGCCCGCCGCGCCACATGGGCATCCAGCGCCGCCGCACCGGCGGTGACCGTGTCGCCTTCTACGGTGATGGCGTTGAACCCCCGCCCCAGCCGGACCACCACCGCCCTTATGCCGCCATCCCGCACGATCAGGTTCGACCCGACGCCCATCGGGAAGACCGCAATGGCGGGGGCGAGCGCAGCGAGGAACTGCGCCAGATCGACCTCGTCGGCGGGCTGGAACAGCCAGTCCGCCGGGCCGCCGACGCGCAGCCAGGTTAGATCGTTCAGGGGGCGGTTTGGCGTCAGCGTGCCGCGAACAGAAGGTAAGGTCATGGAAGTCCGTAGAATGGGTGATTCACCCATCTCTTAACGCAAGATGGGTAGATCACCCATCCTACCGGGAAATCACAGCCCGGAACCAGCGCGCGAGGAAATACACCGGCCAGCGCAGCACGCTCATGCCCCCCAGCAGGAACGCCAGCGCCACCAGCGGCCCATGCGTCCAGCCGATCCACCCCAGCAGCGGCACGCCGATCTCGATCAGGATATAGGCATTGGTCCAGTGGTGATCGCGCGAGGGGAACATCGCGATCAGGTTCGCGGCGATCAACCACAGGCATCCGGCAATCAGGGGCAGCATCATTTGCGCAACTCCGGTGGCAATTCGGCGGGCAGTCCCACGGCTTTCAGCGCGAGATAGGACAGGAACCGGCGAAACATCGAGACAAAGGTGAAAAGGCCCACCGCCGCCCAAACCCAGCCCTGCTCATAGCCGATCCACAGCATCAGCACGGGGGCCGAGAAGAACAGGAACCCGCCCGGTCCTTGCTGGCGGTCCATCGGCAGCTGCGCCGTCAGCGCGCCTGCGATCACCCAAAGGCAACCGGCGATCAGCGAGGCGCTCATGACCGCAGCTCCACCGGCAATTCTACCGGCAAACCCAGCGCCTTGCGGCCAAGGTAGGTCAGCGGGCGGCGGAACATCGACAGAAAGGCGAAGAGACCGAAGGCAAGCCACATCCAGCCATGCACCTTGCCGATCCAGAACAGCAGGAAAGGCGCGGTGACCAAGAGCGGCAGGCCAGGATAGCGTTGCAGCCGCATCGGCAGCATCGCCGTGCCGGCGGCGGCGATCACCCACAGGCAGCCAAGGGTCAAGGGCAGACTGGGCATGATGGGTCCCCTCCAGTTGTCCGGACAAAGTTACCGGCAATTGGGGCGCTCCCGGGGCGAGGCAAAGGAATTTCTGGGGAAGCGTGCGTGTGAAGGCGCGTGCAACCCACCTTACCAGCGGGTTAACAGGATTTTCGAAATCTCTTTATATCAAGGGCTTGCTCACAGTAACACGCGTGTTACCTTTGGCGCTTCACGCCGCCTGGCCGATCAGCTTGCCCGGCAACCCATTCGCCCAGGCCGAAATCGACCCGGCCCCGAGGCAGACGAAGAAATCCCCCGGTCGCGCCTGTTCCTTGAACAATCGCAGCAAATCCGCCTCGTCCATCACCGCCCGCGCGTGCCGATGCCCATGCGCGATCAGCCCCGCCACCAGATCATCTCGGCTGGCCCCGGCAATCGGCTCTTCTCCCGCGGCATAGACCTCGGCAATGCCCACGACATCCGCCTCGTTGAAGCAGGCGCAGAACTCTTCGAACAGGCTGTGCAG
>JANLQT010000143.1:0-4183 GCA_031368035.1 Rhodobacterales bacterium
AGACGACAAGATGTCCGATATTTCCTTCGCCCCCGGATTTGCGCCGGTCGCCATTCCGCTGCGTGAGCTGATGCCCTGGGCCATTTTCGGCGGGCTGGTGCTGCTGATGGGGCTGTATTTCGTCGGGTCCGAACAGGGCGCCGGCGCGGTATTGTCGGGGGCGGCAGTGCATGAATTCCTGCACGACGCCCGCCACTTGCTGGGTTTCCCCTGCCACTGAGCCGGCTTTGGCGCAGGCTTCCCCGCGCCTGACCTGACCCAATTGGACATCAGCAAATAGCGCGGAAGAACTGGTCGCCAGTCCTTCCCGATTTGTCTCAGGAGATCCGAAATGGTGGGACGTCTTTTGGTGCGCGGCATGATCGTCGGGCTGTTCGCGGCGCTTTTGGCCTTTGGCTTTGCCAAGGTCTATGGCGAGCCGCCCACCGAGCGGGCCATCGCGTTCGAGACGACCATGGATTCGGCGACAGATGCGGCGACAGATGCGGCCAAAGATGGGGCCGGAACTGCTGACGCCGCAGCGATGCCCCCCGCCCAAAGCCATGCCGCGTCAGAGCCCGAGCTTTTCAGCCGCGCGACCCAGTCCGGGCTTGGCCTGTTCACCGGCCTGATGGTCTATGGCACCGCCTTTGGCGGCCTGTTCGCGCTGGTGTTTGCCTTTGCCTGGGGGCGGATGGGCAGACTGGGGCCGCGCGGCACCGCCGCTATGCTGGCGCTGTTGACCTTCATCGCGGTGATCCTGGTGCCGGGCCTGAAATATCCCCCGAACCCGCCTTCGGTCGGCGAGGCCGATACGATCATGCTGCGGACCCAACTTTATTTCGCGATGCTGGTGCTTTCCGCCTTGGGGATGGTGCTGGCCGTCTGGGTTGCAAACCGGCTTCGCGCGCAATTTGGCGTCTGGACCGCCACGATCCTGGCGGGAGCGGCGCTGGTCGCAGGGCTGGCCGTGGTGACCTGGGCGCTGCCCGGCATCGACGAAGTGCCCGAAGGTTTCCCGGCCAGCCTGCTCTGGCAGTTTCGCATCGCGGCCTGGGGCATTCAGGCCGTGCTGTGGGCGGGGATCGGTCTTGGCTTCGGCATCGCCGCCGAACAGGTGCTGATGCGGCGGACCGGCGCGCTGGACCGGGGCTATCGGCCGATCTGAGACTGCGGCTGAGACCGTAGCTGAGACTGTGGCTGAAACTGCGGCTGAAACTGTGGCTGCGGCGGCGCTTGCTGCTGGCGGATGGCTCGTCTAATCAGGGGCGAGCCAGCCGGGGGCCTCATGCGCATTCTCATCACCAATGACGACGGCATCAACGCAGCCGGTCTGGCCGTGCTGGAGCGGATCGCCGAACAGATCGCGGGGCCGGAGGGCGAAGTCTGGGTGGTCGCCCCGGCGTTCGAGCAATCGGGTGTCGGCCATTGCATCAGCTATACCCATCCCACGATGATCGCAGAGCTTGGGCCGCGCCGCTTTGCCGCCGAAGGCTCGCCCGCCGATTGCGTGCTGGCGGGGCTGTATCATGTGATGAAGGACAACCGGCCCGATCTGGTGCTGTCGGGCGTGAACCGGGGCAACAATTCGGGCGAGAACGTGCTGTATTCCGGCACGATTGGCGGCGCGATGGAAGCGGCGCTGCAAGGGGTCAGGGCGGTGGCGCTGTCACAGTTCATGGGGCGGGGCAACTTCCGCCTGCCCGATCCTTACGAGGCGGCGGCCGCCCATGCCGTGCCGCTGCTGCGCAAGTTGTTGCACGAGGATCACTGGGACGAGGCTGATTACCGGGTGTTTTACAACATCAACTTCCCCGCGCTGCAGGCCACCCAGGTCAAGGGCCTCCGAGTCGCCAATCAGGGGTTCCGGCGCTATACTGGCTTCTCGCTGGAGCCGCATGTCTCGCCCACGGGTCGGCAGTTCCTGTGGATCAAGGGCGGCGAGCAGGGCAAGGTTACCCTGCCCGGGGCGGATGTGACGGCGAATGTGGAAGGCTATATCTCGCTGACGCCGCTGCGGGCCGATCTGACGGCGCATGACCGGCTGGACAGCCTGCGGGCGGCGATGGAATGACCGAGACGACACCAGATGGACCTCCCGCAGAGGATGCGGAACGCAAGATGCGCTTCCTGTTCGCGCTGCGCAGCCATGGGGTGACCGAGGCGCGGGTTCTACAGGTGATGGAGAGGATTGACCGGGGGGCCTTTGTGAAGGGCCTGTTCGCGGACCGCGCCTATGAGGACATGCCGCTGCCGATTGCCTGTGGCCAGACCATAAGCCAGCCCTCGATCGTCGGGCTGATGACGCAGGCCCTGAACCCGCAAGCGCGCGATACCGTGCTGGAGGTCGGCACGGGGTCCGGCTATCAGGCGGCGATCCTGTCGCAGTTGTGCCGGCGGGTCTATACGGTGGACCGCCACCGCCGTCTGGTGCGCGAGGCGCAAGAGGTGTTTCGCGGCTTGGGTCTGCTGAACATCATCGCTTTTGCGGCGGATGGCAGCTATGGCCTGCCCGATCAGGCGCCGTTCGACCGGATTCTGGTCACGGCGGCGGCAGAGGATGCGCCAGGCCCGCTCTTGGCCCAGTTGAAGATCGGCGGTATCATGGTACTGCCGGTTGGCCAGTCCGATGCGGTGCAAAGCCTGATCAAGGTGACGCGGACCGAGACGGGTTATGATTACGAGGAACTTCGCCCGGTGCGCTTCGTGCCGCTGATCGAAGGCATGGCAAGTGATGAGGGCCCCGGCGCAAGAGGGCCGGTTTGATGATGCGGTGACATGAGGCGGAGCATGGCGATGACTTTGGGAATGGCGCGGAATTTGGGCAGGCGCAACTGGGTCTGGGCCGCGCTGCTTGCGCTGGCAGCCTGCGCCAACAGCACGAATGACTGGGATCTGCGCACCAATGACGGCTCGACCGCGCCGGCTGTTGCAAGCGTCGCGTCCGCCAAGCCCACGCCCGATGCGAATGGGGTGATCTCGTATCCCGGCTATCGGGTCGTGGTGGCGCGGCAGGGCGATACGGTGGCTTCCGTGGCGACGCGTATCGGGCTCGGTCCCGATCAATTGGCCAATTACAACGCACTGAAACCCACCGATCCGCTGCGCGGAGGCGAGGTTCTGGCCCTGCCGACGCGGATCGCCAGCACCTTGGCCGCGCCGCTGACCGCCGGGATCATCGGCCAGACCGGGCCGGGTGCGGTGGATGTGGCGGCGATTGCCACCTCGGCCATCGACAGCGCGCCCGCGACCACCGCCGCCGCTGTGCCGTTCCAGCCGGCCCAGCCCGGCCCCGAGCCTTTGCGCCATCAGGTGGCGCGCGGCGAGACGGCGTTCACCATCGCACGGCTGTACAATGTCTCGGCCAAGGACTTGGCCGACTGGAACGGGCTTGGCCCGGATTTTTCGGTGCGCGAGGGGCAATATCTGTTGATCCCGACGACGCAGTTGCCGGCGGGCGGGTCCACCGACACCGTGCCGGGCGAGGGCACGCCGACGCCCACGCCGCCTTCGGCCACGGAACCCTTGCCGGACGAGAAGACCCAGACCGCCGCCGAGGTTGCCAAGATCGTGCCGCCCGCGCCCGATCTGGGGGCGCAGCGCACCAGCGCCTCGGCCGCGGAATTTGCGATGCCGGTGCCGGGGACGGTCATCCGCGCCTATGTCAAGGGCAAGAACGACGGGATCGACATTTCGGCCCCGGCGGGCACCCCGGTGAAGGCGGCGGCGGATGGCACGGTGGCGGCGGTGACCGCCGACACCGAAGGCACGCCCATTCTGGTGCTGCGCCATGACGGCGGGATCCTGACGGTTTATGCCGGCATCGACGGCGTGACGCTGACCAAGGGCGCTGCGGTGACGCGCGGGCAGGTCATCGGCACGGTCAAGGCAGGCAACCCATCCTTCCTGCATTTCGAGGTGCGTCAGGGCATCGACAGCGTCGATCCCATGCCCTACCTGCAATAACCGCCGCTTGTCGCTGCCTTGCGGGCGCGTTTCGCGGGGCCGGTTCCGCGAAGACGCCTGTCTGGGCGGATAAGCGGCCCTTTCAAGGACGCCGCACATGACCACCGATCCCCGCACCGTCCATCTGGCCGATTACCAGCCCTATCCTTTCCTCGTCGAACGGGTGGAACTGATCTTCCGCCTGTCCCCCGGCGCCACGCAGGTGCAGTCCCGCGTGCTGATGCGGCCCAATCCCGCC
>JANLQT010000145.1:0-2061 GCA_031368035.1 Rhodobacterales bacterium
GGCCGGCTGCCGCTGCGGGGTTTCGCCTTGGGGGATGGCGAACATGGCACGGCGCACCTGGGCATGGAAACCGGTGCCGAAGTCGAGCGGCAGGTCGAAGATGGTGAGTTTGCGGGCGAAGTAGGCGGCGAGCTGGCGCAGGGCTTCTTCGGTCAGGGGCGTAGGGTCGCTCGTGCTGGCGCACCAGTCGAGGCTGGTGATGCGGCCGTCGGTTTCGGTCACGGAAATGGGGCCGAGCGGGGTTATCATGGTTCCGCCCGGCCCGGTCATCATCCCAAAGCCGCGTTGCAGCGGGCGCAGGTGTGGGGGTGTTTGTGGGTGCCAACGTCGGGCACGACTTTCCAGCAGCGTTCGCATTTTTCGCCATCGGCTTTTTCGAAGACCACGCCGATGCCGGGAATTTCGGGCAGGCGGAAGGCTTCTTGCGGTTCGGCGTCGTTGGTCAACTGGATCGCAGAGGTGATGCAGAGGTCGGCGAAGTCGACGGATTTCAGTGCGGCAAGGATGGCGGTGTCGGCGACATGGACGACCGGGGCCGCTTCGAGGCTGGCGCCGATGACTTTGGCGGTGCGCTGGATTTCCAAGGCTCCGGTGACGGTGCGGCGGGTGGCGCGGATGCCGTCCCATTTGGCGGCAAGCGCCGGATTTAGCCATTCTTGCGGCGTATCCGGCATGTCTTGCAGGTGGACCGAGCTTTCATCGCCGGGGAAGCGGCAGAGCCAGACTTCTTCCATCGTGAAGGTCAGGATCGGGGCGAGCCAGGTGGTCAGGCGGTGGAACAGGATATCCAGCACCGTGCGGGCTGAGCGGCGGGTCATAGAGTTCGGTGCGTCGCAGTAGAGCGCGTCTTTGCGGATGTCGAAGTAGAAGGCCGAAAGGTCGCCGGTGGCGAAGGTGAACAGCTTCTGGAACACGCCCTGGAAGTCATAGCGCGCGTAGCCCTCGCGCACTTCGGTATCAAGTTCGGACAGGCGGTGCAGGATCCAGCGTTCCAGTTCCGGCATCTGATCAACCGGCAGGCGTTCGGCATCGTCGAACCCGGCCAGCGCGCCCAGCATGTAGCGCATGGTGTTGCGCAGGCGGCGATAGCTGTCGGCCACGCCTTTCAGGATTTCCTTGCCGATGCGCAAATCGATCGTGTAGTCCGACTGCGCCACCCACAGCCGCAGGATATCGGCGCCATATTCGTCGATCACCGTCTGCGGGGCCACGGTGTTGCCAAGCGATTTGGACATCTTCATGCCCTTTTCGTCCAGCGTGAAGCCGTGGGTCAGAACGCCCCGATACGGCGCGCGCCCCTTGGTGCCGCAGGCTTGCAGCATCGAGGAATGGAACCAGCCGCGATGCTGGTCGGTGCCTTCCAGATACAGATCGGCGATGCCGTCGTCCGAGCCATCGGGGCGGTCGCGCAGCACGAAGGCATGGGTGGACCCTGAGTCGAACCACACGTCCAGCACGTCGAATACCTGTTCATAGTGCTGCGGATCGACGATGCCGTGCAGCACTTTTTCCTTGAAGCCTTGCACATACCAGACATCGGCGCCGTCCGCCTCGAACGCCTCGGCGATGCGGAGGTTGACGTCGGCACTCCGCAGCAGGAAGTCCGGATCGGTCGGCAGCGCACCCTTCTTGACGAAGGCGGTCAAGGGAACGCCCCAGGCGCGCTGGCGGCTTAGCACCCAGTCGGGCCGCGCCTCGATCATCGAATGCAGGCGGTTGCGGCCTGTGGCGGGGGTCCAGGTGACCAGTTGGTTGATCGAGTTCAGCGCCCGTTTGCGGATCGTGGCGCCGTAGGTGGACAGACCGTCGTCCAAGGGCTTGTCGATGGCGACGAACCATTGCGGCGTGTTGCGGTAGATCAGCGGGGCTTTGGAGCGCCAGGAATGCGGGTAGGAATGCTTCAGGCGACCCTTGGCCAGAAGCGCGCCTTGGGCCGCGAGGGCCTTGATGTTCGAGACATTGGCCGGGCCTTCCTTGCCCTCGGCGGTGATGATCGCCTGACCGCCGAACAGGGGGAGGCTGGCGCGGTAGGTGCCGTCCGGCTCGACATTGTAGGTCATC
>JANLQT010000193.1:0-2144 GCA_031368035.1 Rhodobacterales bacterium
AGAAATACCTGGTGCCCATCGCCGACGCCGAACTGGCGGCGTTCCGGAACGGCCTCCCGCCGAAGTGACCCGTAGGATGGGTGATTCACCCATCTTTGGCCAGATCACATGAACCCGATATTCCGGCTCATCGCCGCTTGCAAATGGGCCAACAGCGCCGCCTCGGCCGCATCCGCATCGCGTCTTTCACAAGCCTGCAGGATCTCCACATGCTCCCGCAGGGTTCGCAGAATGATCGGCGCGGTGAATTTGCGGTCCAGCCGCAACAGCCGCAAGTAGTTCATCATCCGCCGGTAGCTGACATCGACCAACTGGTTCTGCAGGCTCGCGATGACCGACGAATGGATCGCCCGCTCCAGCCGGTCCACCTCCTCCAGATCTTCGCTTTCCAGCCCCCGCGCCTCGATCCGGCCAATCAGCGCGCGGTGATCGGACAGCAGCGCCTCCATCCCCGCCGCGTCGCCCTCTTCGGCAAACACCCGGATCGCCGCGCGCTCGATGATGGCGCGGAACTGATAGGTCGCCCGCGTCAATTCCATCCCCGGCTTGACGAACTGGATGCCGGACCGCGGATGGATGGTCAGGATGCCTTCCGCCTCCAGCACCCGCAGCGCATCGCGCAAGGGGGCGATCGGCACGTCCACCAGGCCCGACAGTTCCGACTGGCTCAGGAACGCCCCGACCTTCAGCCGCCGGTCGAACAGCCCTTCCAGAATGCGGTCATAGGCCGTCTCGCTGAGCCGAGGGGCATGCGCCCGCGGGGTGGCGGCGCTGGCGACGGGACCTGGACGTTTCGGCATGGCAACCCTGCATTGACATTTCACTTCGCTAAACTGATATATCAGTTGTCGCAGTTAAGCGATCAGAGAATCATCCCGATGAGATTAGAGCAGTTTCGCCTCACCAGGTTCCAATTTGCGCGCGACCGCGTGATCGGTGACAGCCAGGTGCGCGCCGATGACGTGAACTGCGCGGCACTGGAGCTGGTGGACGCGGCTGGCTGCGTCGGTCTGGGCTTCGTGCAGACGCTGTTCACCCCGCTGCCGGACCAATCCGAAATCACCCGCATCTTCGCCGCCGAGGTCTGGCCGGGCCTTGAAGGCCAGCCGCCCTTGGGCCTGATCCACCGTGTCGCCCGCCCGCGCGGTGGCAACCAGCGCGCGACCTCCTTGCCGTTCAACGAGGCGCTGCAAGTCGCGCTGTGGGACCTGGCCGCCAAACAGGCCGGTCTGCCGCTGCACATTCTTCTCGGCAGCCGCCGCGACAAGGTGCCCGCCTATGCCTCTGGCCTTGATTTCCACCTGTCCGATGACGCCTTCCAGGCCCTGTTCGCCCATGCCGCCAGCGCAGGCTACCGCGCCTTCAAGATCAAGGTCGGCCACCCCGATCTGGACCGTGACCTGCACCGGCTGGACCTGCTCACCAAGGTGATCCCCGCAAATTCCAAGGTAATGATCGACGCCAACGAGGCGTGGTCCCCCAAGGAAGCCGCACTGAAACTGTCGGCACTGGCCAGGATCCATCCAATCTTCTGGGCCGAGGACCCGATCCTGCGGCATGACTTCGAGGGCCTGCGCCTGCTGCGGGGCATCGCAGGCACCCAGATCAACTCTGGCGAATATCTGGACCTGCAAGGCAAGCGCCTGTTGCTGCAAGCGGGCGGCGCGGACCTGCTGAATGTCCACGGACAGGTGACCGAGGTGATGCGCATCGGCTGGCTTGCCGCCGACATGGGCGTGCCGGTGACGATGGGGAACACCTTCCTTGAGGTCGGCGTTCACATGGCCGCCGCCCTGCCGGAAGTGGAGTGGCTGGAATACTCGTTCCAGAACTTCGACCACCTCGTCGATGAACCCATGCTGATCAAGGACGGCTTCGCCTATGCCCCGAACCGGCCCGGCCACGGCCTTGACCTGTCCGACACCGCCCGCCGCGACTGGGCGCGTCCCACGCTTTTGCAACGCGAGGCGCTTGGCCCCGCCCCCGCCAATCCACGACTGCCACTATGACCACAGGCGCCCATGCGCTTTCAGGGAGGAAACCATGAAACTTGCAAACCTGCTGCTGTCGTCTGCCCTTCTCGCCGCCACCACTTTGCCGGTGCTGGCGCAGGAAATCACCGTCTGGGACTGGAAATCCGGCGA
>JANLQT010000267.1:0-4636 GCA_031368035.1 Rhodobacterales bacterium
CTGAGGCCCGTGGTCTTTACGGTCACCATCGGCGTGTAGGGGCCGCCGAGAAACCCGAGATTGGTGTCGAACGCATAGGTGAAGCTCAGGTTCGCCGCCGTGGCATTGTTGGGCATCAAGGGAGAGATCGCGGTCCAGATCTCGGCCACGGTGGTGTTGCTGGTGGCGCCAACACAGGTGATCGTGCCCGGATTGACGCAGACGGTCGCGCCGCTGCGACAATTCGTGCCGTAATAGGGCGGCACGGCGCCTTGCGCGACGGCGCCGCGCACATTGATCAGCGGCACGCCGGGGCAGGCGGGGGGGCGGGCCACGGCATATCGGGCGGCAAGCTGCATCGCCTTGTCCGCCATCACATATTCAAAGCCGAGCCGGCCAAAATCGATCAGCGCGAACAGCAGCAAAAGAAACACCGGCAGCACCAAGGCGAATTCGACGATGGTTGTTCCCTGCTGGTCACCGGGAAAGGTGCGTGCCTTGGCGGCTATGGCGACGAGATGGCGCGTCATGATCCGTAAACCCTCGCCTGATCGGTGACCGTGGTGGTCAGGGTTGGCTGGCTGCCGCCCACAAGGGCGAAGATGCCGCCGAATGGAAAGATGACGGTGATTTGCGCGGTCACCTGTGCAACCGGCACCGGGCCGTTGCGGTAAGTGCCAGTGACACAGCGATAACTGGGCGTCACCGTGCCGACCGTCACACTGGGCGCAAAGATCGTGCTGCCGGTCGCGCCGTGCTCGACCAGGGTTTTCAGACTGCCGGCATAGCCTGATACCGAGCCGCCCGTGCTGCAGATGCCGGCATCGACAATCCGCGCAAGGTACCGCGTGGCATCGCGCACGCCGCTTATGGCGCTTTCATAGGACATCATCATCCGGCTGCCCTCGATGATGACGGCAAAGACGACCAGCATCATCGGCAGCACCAGAGCGAATTCGACCAGCGCGACGCCGCTTTCGTCGCGAGCGAACTGCGCAGCCTTAGCGGTAAAGCTGGACGACATCATGGAAGATCCCTCCCGTCCCGCCAGAACTGCTGCTGCTTTCGGCTGACCCGACCACCTCGACATAGATGTCAAAGCTGTTGCCGGTCCCGGCCCCGACCGGCTCGGTCAAGAACAGCTTCACGAATTCGTTTACGGGAACGTTGGTGGCCCTGCCATTGATCGGGTTGGCAGTGCAGTCGACGCCGGCGGCGATCATCACCCGGCGGTCCGGGTCAGCGGATTGCTTGTTGGTACATTGCGGCCGGCCGCTTTCTGACCGGTTGGCGGGTAGGATCCGTGTCGCCGAACCGCCCCCGCCTGCCGCATTGATCTCGGCCTTGTAATAGGCATAACGAGTCGTGGCAGTTGGATATTTGCCGGTCGCTCCGTAATTTTTGGTTTCATAGTTGGGACGTCCGGTCGTGGCGCTTGACCAGTTTCCATCGCCAAACCGGTTTCCATTCGCGCAATTGCTCGTGTAAAAACAATTGTCGCGGGGCAGCGCCACGGTGTTGGGCGAAGGTTTGGAATTGGTGCCGATGCAGGTCGCGCCAGCGCCGTTCGGGATGATCCCCTTGATAACATTCGGTGCCGCCGGATAGTTGGCATCGTTCTTTTTCGAACTCATGCCCCCGGTGAACATGTCGAACCGGACATTGTAGCCCGAATTCTCGATGCCGACCTTCTGGCCGGGTTCGGTATCCACACCGCGCTGCGAGAAACATTGGGTCAAAGCGCCCGTTGATCCGATCAGGCACCGGGTCTGTGGCGCACCGTTCAGGCCGGCGCAGGGGCCGCCGCTGTCAAGCCCGGCTGTAGAAAGATCCAGAAACCCGAAGTCGCCCGGCCCCCAGGCGGCGCCGGACCCTCCGGAGCGCAGAAGGATCATCTTGCCCACGTTCTGGCTGGCCTTGAAGCTGGGCGAGGGGATGCAGAACATCAAAGGCGTGATGTCGCAGGCGTATTGGGTGAAGCCCGCAACCGCCGTGGCGCCGATCGCCGGGTTGGCGGTGGTGCCGCCCCGCAGCGCGTCAAAGGCGCCGGTGAAGGTGAAGGGCACGGTGCGCGGCACGGCCTTGATCCTGACATAGATCGCCTTGGCCGGATCGGTGGTGACGCCGGGGTCAATCGACGCGGTGTCGCTGGCTGGCAGGCTTTTGTAGAAATTCAGCGTGTAATTGCTGCTGCCCGACAAGGCCCGAGCGCCCGACGCGAAGGTCTGGGTATCAGAGATCAGCGCGGAAGCGGCCTGGGTCGCGCGGGTGATCGCATCGGACTTCCCATCCAGCTCGCCCGCCGCAGCCAGCGCCACCTGATCGGCATAAGACTGCAACTCGGACTGGGTGGCGGCCTTCTGGCCAAAGTCGAAGGACAAGGCCACGATCCCCAGAACCGCCGCAAGGGCCAGCGCCCAGAAGACAAGGATCGCTCCGTCCTCCTGCCGTGCAAATGCGGTGATGCGGGTTGCGGGGCTCATGGTGTGTCCAGCAGCGGTCACCCCCTTGGACGGAAGTGAATGCCGCGCGGCCTTCCTTTGGTCAGTTGCTGAGTTCGACGAGTTGGGTCTCGGTTCCGCGGCGCACGGTGATCGTGTTCTTCTGGACCTCGGCCACCGGCACCGGGCTTTCGTCACGCATCAGGTCGCGCAGGCTGGTGTATTGCAGCGGCTTGTCGGCGACCTGGTCCAGAGTGCGCAGGGTCAGGCTAAGCGTGCCGACCTTCTGGGCCAGCGCCAGCTTCTGGCTGTCCTCGGGCGAAACCTCGACCGTCACGGTGCGGGCCACGGCGACCTGATCGGATTGCTGGTTGGAATCCTGATCGACTCCCAGCACCCGGATCGCCTGAAGGATCGTCACGGCCCTCAGGTCATCGCCGGTGCCCTGGGTCAGCAGGATGTCCACGCTGTCGCCGGGGGTCACGAAGCCGCCGACCGCGGTTTCCGCATCGACCTTGATCGCCATGGCGCGGGTGTTCGGGCCAAGGTTCTGCACCAACGTGACCTTCTCGCCAAAGCCGGACACTTCCGAGGCCAGCACCAGCGCGCCGGCCGCGAGGGGGAATTTCATGCGCCGCGCCGGGGCATCGGCGGCAGGCAGCAGGTCGTCAAGTTTCAAAAAAGCGCCCTGCGGCAGCGCGATGCGCGGCCAGGCCTGGATCCGCAGCATCTGCGGCTGGATCGCCTGACCATAGCCGATGTCCTGGCTGGCCACGACGACCGTGACCATCTCCATCGGCGCGTCCTTCGTGGTCGTGGTCGCAGCGAGGGCGGTTTGCTGGTCGAGATAGGTTTTCGCGCCAAGAACCGAGCCGCCCGCAACGGCGACACCGAGTATCGCGACAAGGATCGAGCGGATGGACATGGGACTTTCCTTCGGTTCGACTGGGTTTCGCTGGTGCGGGTGTTCATCCCCTGCGCTGGTGGTCTGGACGCCGGGGCCAAGATTGCCGCCCCGGCACCATTTTCGTGGTTGGCCGGCAGGCCACCTCGATCAAGTCACTACATGACAGCGCCAGCCGCGTTCATCGCGGCGGTGATGTTGCCAGCAAGTGCAACAAGAGCAACGGTGCCGACGGCCACGGCAAGCGCGACGGCCACGCCGTATTCCACCAAGGTCACGCCCTCGTCATTGTGACGGAACTGCACCCAGACATTCAGAAGTTTGTTGTACATGGTCTTTCTCCCAGAGAGATTTGAGGTTGCCGGCAATTCCGGCGCTTGCCGAACCACGCAAGCAGACACGCGGCTCCCCTTTACCTTTCACTAGGCATTGGCCTTCCGCATCGTTCAAACAGATGAGAAATTCTCGCGCTAGTTGATTTATCGGTTAGCCTGGCCGGGTTTCCTGACAGATTGCCGAGAGCGTGGGTCCGCTGACCCCAAACTCCACCACTGGCACGGCAGAGCGATTCGCTGCGACAAGACACCACCCTTGCCGTCCCGATCATCGCTGCCTCGTCTCGATCGACTTGCAAAGTCGTTCAAGACTATTGGCAGAAGTTGTAAGGCGCCAATTTCCTAA
Source organism: Rhodobacterales bacterium (assembly GCA_031368035.1). Lineage (GTDB taxonomy): Bacteria > Pseudomonadota > Alphaproteobacteria > Rhodobacterales > Rhodobacteraceae > Stagnihabitans. The sequence continues at coordinate 4,006 of JANLQT010000267.1, forward strand.
CAGCAGGTCGAAGGTGCTGATCGGCACGAGGTCTACAGCATCGCACGAGGCCTACAGCATCGCCGCTTAGCTTTCTCAGGCGCAAAGGATGACAATCACTTTGATCCCATGAAGACAAAGCTGGCGCAGTCGGGAGAGGCGGTCACGCAAGGTGATGTGTGGTTTCTGGGTGCGCTGACCGTGGCAGGCAAGCGTCAGAAACGCTCAGGCGGTATGCGAAGCCAGCGGAGGCCCGGGACGGTTCAGCACCGGCAAGGCGCACGCAGAAATACAGTCGCCGAACGAGAATTCTAGCATGAAAGCTCCAATAGCGATCGGAGTGGCGTCAGGCGGGTCAGCAATAGGTCAACCGGGCTAACCATCTTGATCTCTTTTGGGCTACACTCGTTTCCGCCGCATCGCCCTGCGCTGCGAAAAGACCGTCGCGTCCTTCCACGGCTTCGTCGCACTCGCATGTGCCATGGCATGGCTTGCCTAAATGAAGACGCCCCCTAGAGCGGGACGCCAAGGGCTTCTGGGTCGACACCGTCGTTCTCATTAGCAAAGATGAAAACCTCACCAAGAGCCACGCGCGCTATGTGGAAGCGTGCCTGATCCGTGGTATAGGAAGCAACCCTCGCTGGTCCCTTCC
>JANLQT010000357.1:0-2502 GCA_031368035.1 Rhodobacterales bacterium
TGGGCAAAAGCGGTTCAATCGCTTTCCAAGCCCGGTCAGAAAGCCAAAATCCCGCCGACATAACCCACCTCCCTGACAATTGACGGCAGTGAATCAAATGAAAAACATAAGATCAATATGTTGATTGGGTTTGGAGCCTAGCGCACACGCGTGTACGGTTCAGGCTGCGACCCAGTGCCGTTCGGCAAACAAACGCTGGTTCCGGTGGGGACGATCGGCGGGGAACCTCCTGGCTTTGGGGTGTTTTGCCAGATGTAAACTCCCTGACAACTGCCTGTAAGGCGCACCTACCATCTGTCTGGCATCAGGCCGTGTCCTGCGGCCATGATCGAACGGAGATTTTAAATGAACGCAACCACCCACTGATGATCGCGGCCTCGGTGCTTGCGATTGCCGTGATCAACGGCACCGCCGTGCTGGCCGACAACCAGCCCGCGCAAGGCCCGATGGCCGAGGCGCAAGCCTTCCTGGCCTCTCCCACCAGCCTGTCCCAAGCCATCACGACGGCCGAGGCGGCTGGCGGCGGCAAGGTCTCTGCCATCGAATATCAGACCGGCGAGAACGGTGCGCCGGACCTGATCATGGCAAGCGTCATCCTTCCGGACGGCACCGAGAAAACCGTCGCCATGAACCCGGCGGACGGCAAGGTGATGAATGTCACTGTGACCGCCAACGACATGACCGATGGTGAGACAGGCACCGGCGGCGGTGCGGATGGAGGGGCTGAGAATGGCTCCGACGGCGAAAACGCCAACAACTGACGTCTGCGTCAACGAACCCCAAAGGCGGCATCCCCCAGATGCCGCCTGCTTCATTTCGGCACCATGTCCGCCCCGTGCGCCTTACAGATTTGTATGTCCCGGGCAATGTCGCTGCCACGCCAACACCCCATCCTGTTCGTGCCCAACCAACACGAACAGGAGTGGTCATGCCCAAGTTTTCATTCAGACCCGCAGCAGTGGCCCTTCTCGCCCTTGCCGCCGCCTTCACGCCGATGATCGCCGCCACCGCCGCGCTGGCCGAAACCGCCGTCGCGCCGGAAAAGAACCCGCCCGGCGACATCCCCGACACCCAGGCCTTCGTGATCTACGCCAGCGCAAGCTATGCCCTGCAAGTGCCCGAAGGCTGGGCGCGCAGCGAGGCCGGCCCAACCGTCACCTTTGTCAGCAAGCTTGACGGCCTGTCCGTCACCCTGTCCGACCTTGGATCGGCACCAACCTTGGACTGGGTCCAGCAAGCCTACCTCCCCGACATGGTCGCCAAGGGCCGCGCGGTCGGGATCGCCAAGGTCAGCACCGAAAAGTTGCCCGCGGGCGAGGTCATCAAGATCGCCTACAGCCTCAATTCTGAACCCAACGCGGTGACCACCAAACAAATCCGGCTGGAGGCGAACCGCTATCTGTTCTTCAAGGCCGGCAAGCTGGCGGCGCTCGACCTTTACGCCCCGCTTGGCGCCGACAACGTGGACCAGTGGCAGCTGATGTCGCAGTCCTTCGCGTGGCACTAAGATGATCCTGCACGCGGCAGACCTTTATCGGTTCTTCCACATCGGCGAGGAAGAGACGATCGCCCTGCGCGGCGTCAGCCTGACCGTCCTGCCGGGTGAGATTGTCGCGGTGATGGGCCCCTCGGGCAGCGGCAAATCCACGCTGCTGAATTGCCTGACCGGCCTTGATGAACCGGACGCCGGGCTGGTGACCATCGGCGGCGCGCGACTGTCGCGCCGGCCCGAGGGCGAACGTGCCGCGATCCGGGCGCGGTTCCTTGGCATCCTGATGCAGTCGGGCAACCTGTTTCAGCACCTATCGCTGCTGGGCAACATCCGCCTGCAAATGCAGCTGGGCGGCGTGGACGACGCTGCACGGCCCGAGGCGTTGCTGGACAGTGTCGGCCTTGGGCATCGAGGCTTTGCCCATGTCACCCAGCTGTCCGGCGGCGAAACCGCGCGGGCCGGTCTTGCGGTCGCGCTGGCCTGCAACCCGCCGATCCTGATCGCCGACGAGCCGACAGCCGAGGTCGATGCCGCCACCGAACACCGCCTGATCGCGCAGTTCGAGGCGCGGCGGACGGCGGGTCTGGCCACTTTGATCGCCACCCACAGCGAGGCGCTGGCCCACCGCGCCGACCGCATCCTGCGCCTGAATGACGGGAGCCTCAGCCATGGATAAGCCACTTGTCGAAGTCATCGGCGTTACGAAATCCTACCCGGCCCCCGATGGGCAGACCGCGCAGGTTCTCCTGTCCGCCTCGTGCCACGTCCTCTCTGGCGACAGGATCGCCCTGGTCGGCCCGTCTGGCAGCGGCAAATCCACCCTTCTGCATATTCTGGCCGGTCTCATCGAACCAACCAGCGGCAGCGTTCGCTGGCCCGCGCTGGGGGGCCGTGACCAGTTGATGCCGGTCAAGGTGCAGACAGTGTTCCAGGCCCCCAGCCTGTTTCCGGCGCTGAATGTGCGCGACAACATCACGCTGCCGCTGCTTCTGGCCGGTGTTGGCGCGCCG
>JANLQT010000430.1:0-2916 GCA_031368035.1 Rhodobacterales bacterium
CGCGCCGACTCGTCGAAGTCGAACATGTAGATTCCGCCTTTCAGGCTCTTGCCATTGGTCCCGATCACCGATGCAACATCGCCAACGGGCCATTTCAGGTAGTCCGAAATCATTTGGTTGGTTTCTTCAACGTGGTCATGCCAATAGCCGCGCGCATCCCATTCGGCCTTCAGAACCGCCAGTGCTGCGGGGCGGTGATCCTTGATGAAAGTCTTGTTCATGAAGATCGAGTCCATGAAAATGCCGGTCTTGAGCATGTCGGGGTCGGTCGTGTCCACGACAGACGTCGAGCCCGGCGCCGCCTCCAGCACTTTGGAAATCCACGGCTCGTACATATATGCTGCCGAAAGATCGCCTGACAGAATCGGCCCGACAGCCTCGTCCGCGTTCAAGTTGACCCATTCCACGTCCTTGGGGCCGATGCCCTGACGATCCAGCCAAAGGCCCATCAGCAACTGACCGATATAGGCTTGCGGGGCGGCAACCTTCTTGCCCTTGAGGTCGGCGGCGGTCATGCCCGCAGCCAGAATGACATGGTCAACCCCGTAAGACGGGTTGAGGTAGCCGACGTTCACCTCGTTCAGACCCGCATCCACCGCGACCGGGATGTAATCGGCGGTGCAGCCATAGACATCAATCTGACCTGCAGCCAGTGCGGCATGACCGCCGAGCGGGTCCTCGAAAATCGTGATGTTCAGGTCATAACCTGGGATCAGGGCCTTTTGGCTCGCGACCTCCAGCATGGCGTAGCCCGGCCAAGAAACACAGATACCCACGTTGACCGTTTCGTTTGCCCAAGCCGCGCCCCCGCAAATTGCCAGCGCCGCAGCCGATCCCAGTGCCAATCCCATCAGTCGCATGACCAAAGCCCCAAAAGTTGCCAATCCTAGACAAAACCATACGGCGGAAATTTCTTTAGTCTATAAAAATCTTTGCAGTGCAAAACTTAAACTTGCATTTCCTGCTCCGGGCCCGGAAGATGCCGATCACACGGGGGCTCGGATGATTGTTGGTTTGCGTGAGCGTCAGAAAGAGGACAGGCGGGCGCGGATCATCGCGGCGGCCAAGGGGTTGTTTGCCGAATCCGGGCTTGAAAACATAACGATAGAGGCGATTGCCGATATTGCCGGTGTCTCCAGCGTGACGGTTCACAACTACTATGGCACCAAGTCCGGGGTTCTGTTGGCGCTGGTTGCCGAAAGCGACCGCGAACTCTTGGAGACGATGGCGCTAAAGCTGTCGGTCCGGTCCGGGACCTTGATCGATCTGGTCCTGAACTTCGCCGGACTCATCTGCGACCATACCCTGACCCATCTGAACAAGGCGATCTGGCGTCAGGTCATTGCCGCCTCGGTCAGTGATTCTGATCCGCGTTTTGGCAAGCTCTACCGCGAACTGGACGATCGTTTGGCCCGCGTGCTGATCGAGGAAGTCGAAGGGCTGATGGCCAAGGGCGCTCTGGCCCCCGGCACCTCGTCCGTCGATCTGGGCCGTGCCCTGTTCAATGTGCAGAACATGCGCTTCATCGAATTCACCTCGTCTGACGGATTGACCAAGGCCGAGGTGCTGCGAAGACTGAAACGAGACCTGATCGCCCTGACCGGGCTTGTCCCGGTTTAGGAACTGCCGGTGCCGTTACCGGCAATTCGGACTTGGCCAGTGCAATCCCGTTAAGCCGGGATCCGCAGCTATGGGCGGGATGGTCTCCAACGGTCGTCACGCAGGAACGGACATATATCATGCAATGGTAAGGACTTAGAAATGGAATATCGCAAACTGGGACTAAGCGGCGCTGTGGTCTCGGCCTTTTGTCTGGGCACGATGACCTATGGGGCAGAGGCTGATGAAGAAACCTCGCATCAGCAGATGGACGATTACTTTGCGGCGGGCGGCAATTTCATCGACACGGCCGATGTGTATTCCGCCGGCGCGTCGGAAGAGATCGTCGGCCGATGGCTGAAGGCGCGCCCAACAGAGGCCGGTCTGGCCGTTGTCGCAACCAAGGGGCGCTTTCCGATGGGCACGGGGCCCAATGATCTGGGCCTGTCCCGGCGCCATCTGAACGCGGCGCTGAATGCGTCTTTGCAGCGGCTTGGTGTCGAACAGATCGACCTTTACCAGATGCACGCCTGGGACGCGCTGACCCCAATCGAAGAGACTCTGCGCTTTCTGGATGATGCCGTCAGGGCGGGCAAGATCGCCTATTACGGCTTTTCCAACTATGTCGGCTGGCACATCGCCAAGGCGTCCGAGGTTGCCAAGGCCAACGGCTATACCCGCCCGGTAACGCTGCAGCCGCAATACAGTCTGCTTGCCCGCGAAATCGAACTGGAAATCGTGGCCGCCTGCCAAGATGCCGGCATGGGTTTGATGCCATGGTCCCCCTTGGGCGGTGGCTGGTTGTCGGGCAAATACAAGCGCGACCAAATGCCAAAAGGGGCGACCCGTCTGGGCGAGAACCCCAAACGCGGGATGGAAGCCTACGAGGCGCGCAATGCCCAGGAACGGACCTGGGCGATCATCGGAGCGGTTGAGGATATTGCCACAGCGCGTGGCGTCAGTATGGCGCAGGTCGCCCTGGCCTGGCTTGGCGCGCAGCCAGCGGTGACCTCGGTCATCCTCGGCGCACGCACACGCGCGCAGCTTGCCGACAACCTCGGCGCGGGCGCGGTCAAATTGACGGCTGCGGAAATCACCACGTTGAACGAGGTCAGTGCACCCCGGGTTAGTGACTATCCTTATGGTACAGGTGGCGCACAGCAGCGCTTCCGCAAAATGGAAGGCGGTCGTTAGGATCAGGGCGGCATGGATAACAAATCTGGCTGACAACCGAATTCATGAACGGCATACAAAGCCAAACGGGGCGCTCCGGCGCTCCGTTGTATTGCCCGAATCTTTGCGACGGATATGTCGTTG
>JANLQT010000437.1:0-4962 GCA_031368035.1 Rhodobacterales bacterium
GCAGCAGAGCGTCGCCCTCGCCCGCGCCGCCGCGCCGCGCCCGGCGATCATGCTGGCTGACGATCCGACCGGAAACCTGGATGCAACCAACGGCGCTGTGGTGATGGACCTGCTGTTCTCGCTGCGCGACCGGTTCGGTGCGACACTGATCATGGTCACCCATGCGCCCGAGCTTGCCGCGCGCTGCGACCGGGTGGTGCGGCTGGCTGACGGGCTTGTGGTGGGCGAGGGGCTGGCATGAGGCCGCTGGATTTGCTGCTTTCGGTGCCGCTTTCGGTGCCGCTTTCTGTGCGACTGGCCCTGCGCGAGTTGCGCGGCGGGCTGGCCGGGTTCCGGGTGTTCCTTTTGTGCCTTGCCCTCGGCGTCGCCGCCATCGCGGCAGTCGGTCTGGTGCGCGCGGGGATCGAGCGCGGCCTGGCCGATCAAGGCTCGGCGCTTCTGGGCGGCGATGCCGAGATGAAGTTCACCTATCGCCGTGCTGGGCCCGAAGAATTGGCCTGGATGGCGGCCCATACGGCACGCGTCAGCGAGATGATCGACTTCCGCTCGCTCGCTGTGGCGGGGGAGGAGCGCGCCCTGACGCAGATCAAGGCGGTGGATGATCTGTATCCGCTGGTCGGCACGGTGGGCCTGTCCTCTGTCACGCTGGCCGAGGCGCTGGCGATGCAGAACGGCACCCCCGGTGCGGTGATGGAGCAGGTGCTGGCCGACCGGCTGGGGCTGAAGCCGGGCAGCACCTTCCGCCTCGGCACCCAAGGCTTCCACCTTGGTGCGGTGCTGGTGCGCGAGCCGGACACCGCCACGGCAGGCTTTGCCCTTGGCCCAAGGACCATCGTGCGGACGGGCGATCTGGCGAAATCGGGGCTTCTGGCGCAGGGCACGCTGTGTGACAGCCATTACCGGCTGCTGGTCCCCGGCGCTGATCTTGAGGCGTTGAAAACAGACGCACAGGCGGCCTTCGGCGACAAGGGCATGGGCTGGACCGACAGCCGCAACGCCGCCCCGGGTGTGGCGCGGTTCGTGGACCGGATGGGGGCGTTCCTGATCCTGGTCGGCCTTGCCGGGCTGGCGGTGGGCGGGGTTGGCGTCGCGTCGGCGGTGCGGGCCTATCTGGACGAAAAGACCAAGGTTATCGCCACGCTGCGGGTGCTGGGGGCGGAAGGCGGGCTGATCTTCGCCAGCTACTTGATCCAGATCGGTATTCTGGCGGTCTTTGGCATTGTCACCGGGCTGGCGCTTGCCGCCATCGGCATTCTTGCCGCTGGACCGCTGATTGCCGCGGCCTTGCCCTTCCCGGTGGAGTTCGGCGTGCCGCTGCGCCCCCTGGCCGAGGCGGCGCTGTATGGCGCGCTGTCGGCGCTGCTGTTCACATTGTGGCCGCTGTCGCGGGCAGAGCGGCTCAGGGCTGCGGCGCTGTATCGCGGCGGCATCGGAGGCTGGCCAAGGCCGGGCCGGATGGTGCTGATCCTGGCCGTCGCGGCGGCGCTGGTCGGCGCGGCGGTCTGGCTGTCGGGCACCTGGACGCTGGCGCTGAGCACACTTGGCGGCGTGGCCGCGGCGCTGGCGGTGCTGGGCATCGTGGCGCTGGGTCTGCAGCGACTGGCGCGACGTCTGGCGCGCGCGCCGATGTTGCGCGGGCGGTTGGCGCTGCGCGCCGCCGTTGCCGCTTTGGGCGCGCCGCGCGGGGAAACCGTGGCCGCCGTGCTGTCGCTGGGCCTTGGCCTGTCGGTGCTGGCGACCATCGGCCAGATCGACGCGAATTTCCGCACCGCGATCTTGCGCGAATTGCCGACCCGCGCGCCGTCGTTCTTCGTTCTGGACATTCAGGATGACCAGATGGCGCCGTTTCAAGCGATGCTGGCCGCCAACCCTGCCGTGACCAAGGTCGAAGCCGCGCCGATGCTGCGCGGGCTGATCATCAAGATCAACGGTCGCCCGGCGCGCGAGGTGGTGGGGGATCATTGGGTGGTGATGGGCGACCGGGGCATCACCTTTTCGGAAGCGCCGCCTGCGGGGACCAAGATCACCGAAGGCGCGTGGTGGCCGGCAGGCTATGCCGGCCCGCCGCAGATCAGTTTTGCGGCGGACGAGGCGCGCGAGATGGGCCTGAAGCTGGGCGATACGATGGTGCTGAACATCCTTGGCCGGGACATCGAGGCGGCGATCACCTCGTTCCGGAAAGTGGATTTTTCCGGTGCGGGCATGGGGTTTGTGACCACGATCAACCCCGGCGCGGTGGCGGGGGCGCCGCATTCCTCGATTGCGACGGTTTACGCGGCGCCCGAGGCGGAAGCGGCGATCCTGAAGGGTCTGAGCGACGCCTTCCCCAACATCACCGCCATTCCGGTGAAAGAAGCGATCGGGCGGGCGGCGGATGCTTTGGCCGCCATCGGCACCGCCACGCGCTGGGCTGCGGCGGCGGTGCTGGTCACCGGGCTGGCCGTGTTGATCGGGGCTGCGGCGGCGGGGACGCGGGCGCGGGAATATGAGGCGGCGGTGCTGCGGGTGCTGGGGGCCGGGCGCGGGCGCATCCTGGCCAGCTTTGCGCTGCGGGCCGCGATGACCGGGGTGCTGGCGGGGCTGGTGGCGCTGGGGGTCGGCGCGACGGCGGCCTGGGCGGTCTGCCGGTTCGTGATGGAGGTGCCTTACCAGTTCGCGCCGGTCTCGGCGCTGGTGATCGTGGCGGCGGGGATGCTGGCGACGCTGGCGGCGGGTCTTGCCTATGCGATCCGGCCGTTGTCGGCACGCCCGGCCGGGGTGCTTCGGTCTGCCGAATAGGTCTGCAGAACAGGTCTGCCGAATAGAGCGGCGTCCCGGACTTGCGCCCGGCCGCACCCTTGGCCTGACGCCGCCATTGCCGCTGCGCCCTGCTACGCAGCCGGGAGGGCTGCCTGCCCTCCCGGACCCTCCCGGGGGTATTTCCGGAAGATGATTGGTACGAAAGGGTCAGTTGACCCGGATCGAGGTCATCATGCCGCTGGCCATGTGGTAGAGGTGGTGGCAGTGCAGGAACCAGTCGCCCGGCTTGTCGAAATCGACGGCCACGGTGACCATCGCGCCCGGCGGGACCGCGACCGTGTCGCGGCGCGGGCCGTTGAAGCGGCCCATGCCCAGATCCACGATCTGGAAATGATGCCCGTGCAGGTGCATCGGATGCATCATCATCGTGGGGTTCTTGAACATCAGTTCCACCCGTGAGCCAAGCGCGGCTTGCAAGGGCGCCGCCTCGCCATGCGCGGCGCCGTTGATCGTCCAGCGGTAGCCGGGTTCCATCCCCAGCGTGACATGCAGCATCTGGTCGGCGGGGCGGGCGGACAGGGGGCTGCGCGCCGTCAAGGCCGCGTCGAGAGCGCTGCCGAGGTCGGGCGCGGCGGCAGCGGCCTGATCCGGAACACGGGCAATCGGTGCCCCGGCGGTCGCAAGGATGACGCCGGTGCGGGCGGCCTTCGCCTCGACCTGGGCCAGGATCGGGAAAGCGCCGCCTTCGGGCGGGATCGTCAGCAAAAGGTCCAGTCGCTGGGCCTGCGCCATGGGGACAAGGGTGGCCGGGACAGGCAGAACCGGGGTGCCATCGACGGCGATGATCTGGGCGGGCAGGGTGCCGGTGCTGATCCGAGAGGCGGTGGCGGTGCCGCCATTGATGATCCGCAGGCGGAATGGGCCGGGAGCCACCCTGATCACCTGCGGATCGGCCAGTGTGCGATCGTTGGCGAGATAGGCGTCATAAGCCACGTCATTGGCATGGGTCATGCCGGGCATCGACATGCTCATGCCTCCCATATCCATGGTCTTGGTCTGGCCGGTCGCATTGTCCATCATCTGCATGTCGTGCACGGGCGAGGTCGTCAGTGCCGCGGCAATCTCGGCCGGGCTGCGGAAGGCGAAATCGTGCAGCATCACCACGGCTTCGGGGATAGCGCCGGCATCCGCCTCGGGGATATCGCCGGCATCCGCCTCGGGGATAGCGCCGGCATCCGCCTCGGGGGTCACCATCGGCGCGGCGAGGAGTTGCTGTTCGGTCAGGGTGTGGGAATGCATCCAGTGAGTGTCCGTGGCCAGCGGGAAGTCATAGGCCTCAGCCGTGCCGCCCGGCTGGACGCCGCCACCGGGCCGGGTGCGGTCGTCGGTGTTTTTGGCCAGCACCTGCCCATGCCAGTGCAGGATCAGATCGCCGCCGCTGTCATTGCGGACCAGCCCGGTGAAGCGGTCGCCTGCCCGCGCGGTCAGGCCAGGCTGCCCATCCGGTCCGGTGATGGCAAAGACCGTGGCGCTGCGCCCCAGCACGTCAAGCTGGCGCGAGGCGATGGTCAGCGCGGCCGGGGCCGCAAAGGCAACGCGCGGCAGGGCGGCAAGGGTGACAGCGCCGATCAGCGCTTGGCGACGATCAGCACACGGCGACGAGACAGCAGCACGGCGACCCTGCCGGGAGCGGTTTGCCGCCACATGGCCCCGGAAGGGGCTGGCCGCCAGTCCAGCGGGGGCAGATCATGCCCGGATCGCGCAAGCTTCAGTTGGTGATCAGCATATAGGCATTCGGCGCTTTGCCGGGGTTGGCCACGGTGACGGTGAAATCGCCGTTTTCCCGCGGGGTAAAGCGGCAATAGAGCCGGTCTTCCGCCGCCGTCGTCGCGCAGGGGCTGGCGCCGCTTTCGTCTGCGACGGTGATCGACAGGGCGCTTTGGCCATTGCCCAGCACGGCCAGTTCCGCCGACGTGCCGCCAAAGAAGGCCAGCGTCCAGGTATCGGTGCCCCCCGGCGCAAGGGCCGAGGCGGACCGGCGGACGCCGCCGCGCGGGATGGCCCGTTCAGCGCGAATGGCGTCGATCAGGCCAAGCAGGGTGTCATCGCCAGCGGCCAGGGATTCGGCCGTGGCCAACGTAGCCCTGGCGCCGGGGAAGGGCACCGGCGGCGGCGCGCCCTTTTTCAGCTTCTTGCCCGAGGGTTCCGGGATACGCTCGGGCG
>JANLQT010000453.1:0-2461 GCA_031368035.1 Rhodobacterales bacterium
GCAGCAGACCGCCCCCGCCCCGCCCTCCAGCGCCGCCACCCGGGCCGCGAGCGCCGAGACGGTCGGGTTGGTCAGGCGCGAGTAGATATAGCCGACCTCCTGCAAATTGAACAATTTGGCGGCGTGGTCGGCGTCGCGGAAGACGTAAGCCGTGGTCTGATAGATCGGCACCTGCCGCGCGCCGGTCGCCGGATCGGGAAATGCCCCCGCATGAATGGCCAGCGTTTCAAAGCCCTGATGATCTGACATGGAATCCCTCCCCAGAAGTCGGGAAGAGGCTAGGGCAGGCGCACCGAACGGGCAATTGCTATTCCCGCTTCGGTCCCGGGGTGCGGCGCAATTTGAAAAGCGCCCATGCCCGCGCGGGGCAACAAGGGCAAGGCTTTCTCACCCGGCGTGGTTGACAAGGCGGGGCGGCTTCCTTTCTGTGGACGGGTCCTGACCTGACGGGCATGGGAACCAAGCCTGATGACGCCTGATCTGTTCGTTGCCCTGCTGGGCTTTTCCTTCGTGACCTCGATCACGCCGGGACCCAACAATCTGATGCTGCTGGCCTCGGGGGCGAATTTCGGGTTCAGGCCCACCATCCCGCATCTGCTGGGCGTCACGATCGGGTTCTGCGTCATGACGCTGCTGATGGGGCTGGGTCTGGCCGGTTTGTTCCTGACGCTGCCTTGGCTGAAGGGGGTGCTGAAGGTCCTGGCGGTCCTTTACATGCTTTGGCTGGCTTGGAAGATCGCCCATGCCGGCGCTCCGGCAGAGGGACGCGCAAACGGGGCGCGGCCGATGACGTTCCTGCAGGCCGCCGCGTTCCAATGGGTGAACCCAAAGGCCTGGGCGATGGCACTGGGGGCGATTGCGGCCTATGCCGGCGGCGGCGAGATCGGGGTTCTGGTGCTGGTCGCGGTGACCTTTGCCACGGTGAACCTGCCATCCATCTCGGTCTGGGCCTATGCGGGGGACCGGTTGCGGCTGGCGCTGAGCAATCCCGGTCGGCTGCGCGCGTTCAACTGGACGATGGCGGTGCTGCTGGTTCTGTCGCTGATCCCGGTCTTGCGGCTGTAATGATGCGCATCGTTGATCTTGTGGTCATGGGCGGCGGGCCGGCCGGGGCGGCGGCGGCGATCACTGCGGCGCGGCGGGGGCTGAGCGTCGTTGTGGTGGACAAGGCGGCGTTTCCGCGGGGCAAGCTGTGCGGCGGGCTGCTGTCGGGGCGGACGGCCAGCCAGATCGCGGCGGTTTTCGGGACCGCGCCGCCGGACGCGATTGTCCAGCCGCAGTCCGATTTCATCTTCAGTTGGAACGGCAAGCCCTTCACCGGCGGCACCAGCCCGATCGGCCTGCATCTGACAGCGCGGCGCGAGTTCGACTGGTGGCTGCTGTCGCAGGCCGAGGCGGCCGGGGCGGCCCTGCATCAGGGAGTGCGGGACGCCGATCCGGGGCTGGAGGCTGGTATCCTGACGCTGGCGGGCGGCGAGCAGATTGGCTGGCGGGCGCTGATCGGGGCGGATGGGGTGAACTCGGCGGTGGCGCGGGGGCTGTTCGGCGCGGCGTTTGACCAGCAAACCATCGGCTTCTGTCTGGAGGCCGAGGTGCCCTATGCTCAGTCTTTGCGGCCCGCCGGGGCGCCGTTGCAGATTGATTTTGGCAGCATCGCTTCGGGCTATGCCTGGTCCTTTCCCAAGTCGAAAACCGTGACGGTGGGGCTGGGGGCGATCAAGTCGCGGGTGGGGGATTTCAAGCCCGCGATGGCGGCCCTGCTGGCGCTGCATGCCAAGGACCCAGGCCGCGTGCCGGTGAAGGGGCATTTCATTCCGTTCGGGGATTTTCGCAAGGTGCCGGGGCGGGGCAATGTGATCCTGGCCGGGGATGCGGCGGGGCTGGTCGACCCGTTGACCGGCGAGGGGATCGCCTATGCCATCGAAAGCGGGGCACTGGCGGCGGAGTCGGTGGCGGACTGGTTGGCCGAGGGGAAGAAGGGCGATCTGACGGGGGATTACACGGCGGGGCTGGCGGGGATTCATGCGGCGCTGGCGGCATCGAACCACCTCGCGGGGGTCATGCATCAGCGGTTCGTGCCGGCCTTCATCAAGCGGAAACTCGTCTCGCAAGAGCGGGTGCAGCGCAAGTTTTTCGCCATCCTCGGCGGGGCGGCGGAGAGCACGGATCTGGCGAAGTTCAACCTGGCCCGGTATCTGCTGCTGCGGCGGTAGGCTGTGCAAGTCCCGTTGTTGCACGCGTGCAACAACGTGCAAGTTCCTGAAATTGCTGTATTTCGAAAATTCTGTTCAGATTGCGTTAACCACGATTCTGCAAGATTTCACACCCCGGCGCCGGTTGCGGCATAGGCGGTGCGGCCGGCGACACGGTCCATCACGGCGGGGACCTCGGGGCGGCGGGACCAGATGTCCTGGATCAGCGCGACGAACCCTGCTTGCGTCAGGCCGGACCGCTTGGCGCG
>JANLQT010000505.1:0-9204 GCA_031368035.1 Rhodobacterales bacterium
GACGTGGCGCGGGCGCATGGCGGCGCGTTGCGGCTGGGCGACAGCGAGGGGCTGGGCGGCCTTAAGGCCGACCTGATTCTGGCGCGGTGACAGAGACGGCCGGGCCATTCGGGTTGGGGTGTTTTGCGTCGGTTTTGCGCCTGACATATGTCGGTCTTGGTGCGAGGCACATCAGTGCCGCGCCTGTCGGTACCAAGTTGGGAGAAAGCGATGTTTGACCGCCGCCTGCGGAGCCTGATGGACCCGAGCCTGACTATCATGGGGCGGGCCCTGGCGCGGGCCGGGGTCACGGCGGATGCGCTGACGCTGACCGGCCTTGGCGCCGGGCTGTTCGGCTGCGCCCTGATCGGCCTTGGCCTGCCCGGCCTGATGGCGCTGCTGCCGATGGCGCTGGGTCGGTTGGCGGACGGGCTGGACGGGGCGGTGGCCCGCGACACGGCCCGCACGGATTTCGGCGGGTTTGCCGACATCGTCGCGGATTTTGCCTTTTACGGCGCGGTGCCGCTGGCTTTTGCGTTCCGCGACCCCGCGCGAAACGCGCTGCCCGCGGCGGTGCTGCTGCTGGCGTTTTACATCAACGGGGCGTCGTTCCTGGCCTTTGCCACGCTGGCGGCCAAGCGCGGCTTGGAAACCTCGGCCCAAGGCGAGAAGTCGCTGTATTTCTCGGCCGGGCTGATGGAAGGCGGGGAAACCCTGGCGTTCTTTGTGGCGTTTTGCCTGTGGCCGCAGATCTTCCCGCCGCTGGCGGTGATCTTCGCGCTGCTGTGTCTTGTGACTACGGTCGGCAGGGTGAGGGCCGCGGCGCGCAGGTTCCGCGCGCCGAACTGAAACGGGATGCGCCGGTCTGGAAAGTGCTGGTCTGGAAAGTGCTGGTCCGGGAAGCGCTGGTCCGGGAAGCGCCGGTCCGGAATCGCCGGTCTGCTGCATTGAGGCCGGCGGGGGTTTCACACCCCCGCACCCCCGTGGAGGTATTTGTGCCTTCAATGAAACGCGAAGTTTTAGACAAGGTTTTGGGAAACTGCGCGCGGGTGGGTGGCAAGTCCGTCGGGCATTGGCCCAGCCTTTTACCGGTCCTGCCCTTGCAGCCCCCGGTGCGCGTCACTAAGACTCTGGCAACCCTCCATGGATAATCCTCGGGTCAATCAGGCAGGTAGATGATGCGCGATCCCATTGACACTTACATGAACACCCTCGTGCCCATGGTCGTCGAGCAGACGAGCCGGGGCGAGCGGGCCTACGACATCTATTCGCGCCTGCTGAAGGAGCGGATCATTTTTCTGGCCGGGCCGGTGCACGACGGCATGTCCAGCCTGATCTGCGCCCAACTGCTGTTCCTTGAGGCGGAGAACCCGTCCAAGGAAATCTCGATGTACATCAACTCGCCGGGCGGTGTGGTGACCTCGGGTCTGTCAATCTATGACACGATGCAATACATCCGGCCCAAGGTCTCGACGCTGGTGATCGGGCAGGCTGCCTCGATGGGGTCCCTGCTGTTGCAGGCAGGGCATAAGGGCATGCGGTTCTCGCTGCCCAACAGCCGGATCATGGTGCACCAGCCCTCGGGCGGGTATCAGGGGCAGGCGACGGATATCATGATCCACGCCCGCGAAACCGAAAAGCTGAAGCGCCGGTTGAACGAGATCTATGTCAAGCACACCGGCAATGATCTGGCCGCGGTGGAAGCCGCGCTGGAGCGGGACAATTTCATGTCGGCGGAAGATGCCAAGGCCTGGGGGCTGATCGACGATATCCTGGCCGATCGCGGCAAGATGGACGATACGACGAAGTGATGGTGCCGCCCCGCCGGTTCGGCTGTTGGATCGGGCTGGCGGGGCGAATTGGCGTTGTGGAGCGCGGGCCCTTGGCCTAGACTTCTTGACAAGGGCCCTGTTGGGGCGAAGGCAGAGGACAGGCATGGCAACGAACTCGGGCGGCGACAGCAAGAACACGCTTTATTGCTCGTTCTGCGGCAAAAGCCAGCATGAGGTGCGCAAGCTGATCGCAGGACCGACGGTCTTCATCTGCGACGAATGCGTCGAACTCTGCATGGATATCATTCGGGAAGAGACCAAGACCACCGGTCTGAAGGCCACGGATGGCGTGCCGACCCCGCGCGATATCTGCAAGGTTCTGGACGATTATGTGATCGGCCAGACCCATGCCAAGAAGGTTTTGGCGGTGGCGGTGCACAACCATTACAAGCGGCTGAACCACGGGTCCAAGTCGGATGTGGAGCTGGCGAAGTCCAACATCCTGCTGATTGGCCCGACCGGCACCGGCAAGACTTTGCTGGCGCAAACGCTGGCGCGGATTCTGGAAGTGCCGTTCACCATGGCGGATGCGACCACTTTGACCGAAGCCGGTTATGTGGGCGAAGATGTGGAAAACATCATCCTGAAGCTGCTTCAGGCCAGCGAGTACAACGTCGAGCGGGCGCAGCGCGGCATCGTTTATATCGACGAGGTCGACAAGATCACGCGGAAGTCAGACAATCCTTCGATCACAAGGGATGTGTCGGGCGAGGGCGTGCAGCAGGCGCTGCTGAAGATCATGGAAGGCACCATCGCTTCTGTGCCTCCGCAGGGGGGGCGCAAGCATCCGCAGCAGGAATTCCTGCAGGTGGACACGACCAATATCCTGTTCATCTGCGGCGGGGCCTTTGCCGGGCTGGAGCGGATCATCGCGATGCGCAACAAGGGCTCGGCGATGGGCTTTGGCGCGGAAGTGAAAGACCCAGAGGCGCGCGGCGCCGGGGAATTGTTCCGCGAGCTGGAGCCGGAGGATCTGCTGAAATTCGGTCTGATCCCGGAGTTCGTGGGCCGCTTGCCGGTGATCGCGACGCTGGAAGATCTGGACGAAGGCGCTTTGGTGCAGATTCTGACCGAGCCGAAGAACGCTTTGGTCAAGCAATACCAGCGCCTGTTCGAAATCGAAGGCGTCAAGCTGACCTTCACCTCTGATGCGATGGTCGCCATCGCCAAGCGCGCCATCAAGCGCAAGACCGGCGCGCGCGGGCTGCGGTCGATCATGGAAGATATCCTGCTGGACACGATGTACGAATTGCCCGGCCTGACCGATGTTGACGAGGTCGTCGTCAACGAAGAGGCGGTGCAAAAGGGCAGCAAGCCGCTGCTGGTGCATGCTGACGTGAAGGGCAAGAAACCGGCCTCGGTCGGATAAGGCTTTCGCTTTCACGCAAATTGCAAGGCCGCGATCCGCAAGGGCGCGGCCTTTTGCTTTGGCTTGGCCGTCTTCCGGGGCGGATCGGCCGCATGGGAGCGGCGGCAATGCGTGCGGGCACCGCCCAAGACTGCCTCACTGGGTCCGAAGGGCAAAGCCAGCCGGATCGCGCCTTGTGGTGTCCTGGAACTTGAAGAGTCCGGGGGCAAAGCCGGGGGGCACCGCGACGACCGCGCGCCGCCGATTTCTTCGAAGAAATCGGCTCGGAGCCTTCAAAGGCTCCGATGCGGAGTTTTCAAAAACTCCGTGGCGCGGCTGCGGGCCGGTGCGACGATGGCTTGAAGGCGCATCATGCTCTGGTGATCCAGCCCGCGACCTGCGCGGCCCAGGTCATCGCCGTAAACCCTTCGCGGTGGGCAAAGATCGCGAGGTGCTTGTCGATGGCGAACTGGGCGCCGGGCAGGCCGCCTTCGTCCGCGGCGGTGACTGTGACCGTCAGACCCGCCGCATCGGCAGAAAGTGTGGCAGGGCCGCTGTGCAGGGCGACCTGGCCGGAAGTGGTGTCAAACGTCACCTCGGCCTTGTGGGCAAAGTGTTTGCACAATTGTTGCAGGTACTTGGAGCCGTTTGGGGTGGCATAGGTGCCGGTGGAACAGAGCATTTTTCCCTCATTTTTGGGGCAGCATACGCGAGAACCAACGCAAGCTTGACCGATTTCCGCCCTTGCACTGGACGCTGGCGCCCCCCTTGATATAAGGCGGGAGAACAACTGACGAGGCCCATATGTCCTTCCTGCTGCGCCTTCTGACCTGGTGGAACAGCCAGACGCTCGGCACCCAGATTTTCACCGCGCGCCGGGGTGTGAAGGTGGGTGAGGACGGGGCGGGCAATGTCTTCTACCAGACCAAGGATGGCAAGCGGCGCTGGGTGATCTACAATGGCGAGATCGAGGCCAGCCGCATCACGCCGGACTGGCACGGCTGGCTGCATTTCACCTATGCCGAGCCGCCGACCATGGCGCCACTGGCGCACAAGGCCTGGGAGTTGCCGCATCTGGAAAACCTGACCGGGTCCGATGCGGCCTATGCACCGCCCGGGTCGATCCGCCGTGCAGCGCCCGTGGCGCGGGCGGACTACGAAGCCTGGGCCCCGGAATGAAGCCCGAGATGAGACCCAAGATGGGGAATGCAGGCTGATGGCGCAGCAGCAGCTTGAGATTCTGGCGGGGGCGGGGGTTCTGGTCCTGGCTTTGGGCTTTGCCGTGTTCGCGGGGCAGGGTCTTGGCATGCACAGCCAAACCGGCACCTATCCGCTGCGCGCCTCGTTTCGGTCAGTTCAGGGGGTGGCGGTCGGGGCGGATGTGAAGCTGGCCGGGGTCAAGGTGGGCACGATCACCTCGGTGGTGCTGAACCCGACAAGTTTCATGGCAGACACGACCATCTCGCTGGATAAGGCGATCCAGATTCCGACTGACAGCGCCATATTGATCTCGCAAGACGGGCTTTTGGGCGGGAATTTCGTCGAGATTCTGCCGGGAGGCATGCCCGATGTTCTGGCGCCGGGGGATGAGATCGAGGACACCCAAGGCGCAGTCAGCCTGATCAATCTGCTGCTGAAGTTCGTGGGCGGCGGTGGCGGCAGCGGCAGTGAGACGGCCCCCGCGTCGGACCCGGCCGCGTCGGCCCCGACAAGCCCATGACCCGCGTGTCTGTGCGGATCGCGGCGGTCTGCCTTGCGGCGCTGCTGGCGACCGGCGCGTTGGCGCAGGCCACCGACGGGACCGCAGGCGGGGCGACGGACGGCGTTGCCGTCGAGATTCCGGTGGACCCCAATGCGCCATCCACGCTGCCCGAAGTGAACGCTCCTCCAGTGCTGTTTGTCAGTGCGCGCGGGGGAAGCGTTCGCGTGCTTGACAAGCAAACCGGCACCACCGCCGACCTGGAATTGAAGCTGGGAGCCGCGCAGGTCACTGGAAAGCTGGGGGTCGAGATGGATGATTGCCGTTATCCCTCGATCAATCCGGCGTCCGAATCCTATGCGCATCTGACGATCACGGATGCCAGTGCGAAAGAGCGGGTGTTCCAGGGCTGGATGATTGCGTCCTCGCCGGCTTTGTCGGCACTGGACCATCCGCGCTATGACGTCTGGGTGCTGTCCTGTGACTTGCCAAAGGATGCCAGCACCAGCGTTGGATCTGGCGGATAGGCCGGGGCGAAGCGCGCGGGCAACGCGAGCGCGAGCCTTAGGCGGCGCTGGTAATCGGCGCGGGGGATTTCAACGGCCCCAAGGCTGCGCAGGTGATCTGTCATGAACTGCACGTCGAACAGGGTGAAGCCTTGGCCAATCAAGTGATGCATCAGCCAGGCCAGCGCGATCTTCGACGCATCGGTGGCGCGGCTGAACATGCTTTCCCCAAAGAACGCCCCGCCAAGCGCCACGCCATAGACACCGCCGATCAACGCTGGCCCGTCCCAGACCTCGACTGAATGGGCGCGGCCTTGGGCGTGAAGCGCCTGATAGGCCGCGAAGAGGCCCGCGTTGATCCAGGTTTCGGGCCGATCCGCGCACAGCGTCACCACATCGGAAAAGGCGCGGTCAAAGCTGACCTGGGGCGGGGTGCGCCGGATGCGGCGGGCAAGGCTGCGCGAGACATGGAAGTCCTCCATCGGGAAGATCGTGCGGCGCGCGGGGTCGATCCAGCGGATGGCCGGGTCATCGCGGCTTGTCGCCATGGGAAAGACACCCATGGCATAGGCGCGAAGCAAGAGGTCTGGGGTCAGGTCCATGACGTGCAGGCTCTTGATTTTTCGCAGGAAAATCGTTGGAGCCGAGGGTGGGGCTTACGAATTTTCTTCGAAAATTCCGGCGCCACCCGCGTGTTCACCCGCCGAATTTGTCGGCCAGCCACTTTTCCAGCCAATGGATGTTGTAGGCGCCATTCTGGATGTCGGGCTCGGCCAGCAGCGCCTCGAACAGGGGGATCGTGGTGTCGATGCCGTCCACCACAAGCTCTCCCAAGGCGCGGGACAGGCGGGCCAGCGCTTCGGGGCGGTCGCGGCCGTGCACGATCAGCTTGCCGATCAGGCTGTCGTAATAGGGCGGGATCGAATAGCCGCCATACAGCGCCGAATCCATGCGCACGCCCAGGCCGCCGGGGGCGTGGAAGGTTTTCACCTTGCCGGGGCAGGGGGTGAAATTCGGCAGTTTCTCGGCGTTGATGCGCACCTCGATGGCGTGGCCGTTGATGACCAGATCGTCCTGCGTGAAGGACAAGGGCAGGCCGGCGGCGACGCGGATCTGCTCGCGCACGAGGTCCACGCCGAAGATCGCTTCGGTGACCGGGTGTTCGACTTGCAGGCGGGTGTTCATCTCGATGAAGTAGAATTCATCGTTTTCATAGAGGAACTCGATGGTGCCCGCGCCGATGTAGTTGATGGTGGCCACCGCATCGGCGCAGATCTTGCCGATCCGGGCGCGTTGCTGCGGGGTGATGATTGGGCCGGGGGCTTCTTCCAGCACCTTCTGGTGGCGGCGCTGAAGGGAGCAATCCCGTTCACCCAAGTGCACGGCCTTGCCCTTGCCGTCACCAAAGACCTGAATTTCGATGTGGCGCGGGGTCTGGAGGTATTTCTCCATATAGACTTCGTCATTGCCGAAGGCGGCTTTGGCTTCGGAGCGGGCAGTGCGAAAGGCGACTTCCAGTTCTTCCTTGTTCTTGGCGACTTTCATGCCGCGCCCGCCGCCACCGGCAGTCGCCTTGATGATGATCGGATAGCCGATATCCTCGGCTACTTTCAGCGCCACTTCCACGTCGGGCACGCCGCCGGGAGAGCCGGGAACCACCGGAATCCCCAAGGCTTTCGCGGTTTCCTTGGCGGTGATCTTGTCGCCCATGATGCGGATATGTTCGGCATTGGGGCCGATGAAGGTGATGCCGTGGTCCTGCAATGCCTGGGCAAAGGCGGCGTTTTCGGACAGGAAACCATAGCCCGGATGCACGGCTTGCGCCCCGGTGATCTCGCAAGCCGAGATGATGCGGGCCTTGTTCAAGTAGCTTTCGCTGGACGAGGCCGGTCCGATGCAGACGCTTTCATCGGCCAGCCGCACATGCATGGCGTCGGTGTCAGCGGTCGAATGCACGGCGACAGATTTGATGCCCATTTCGCGGCAGGCCCGGATGACGCGCAGGGCAATTTCGCCGCGGTTGGCGATGAGGATCTTGTCGAACAGGGGGTCGGTCACGTTCGCCTCACTCGATGATCATCAGGGGCGCGCCGTATTCGACGGGGGTGCCGTCGGTGACGAGGATGCGTTTGACCACTCCGGCACGGGGGGCGGGGATGTGGTTCATGGTTTTCATTGCCTCGATGATCAGCACGGTCTGGCCTTCGGCCACCGTCGCGCCGATCACCGCGAAGGGCGCGGCGCCGGGTTCTGCCGACAGATAGGCGGTGCCGACCATGGGCGAGGTGACGGCGCCCGGATGCTGGGCGGGGTCTTCGGGCAAAGACGCGGCAGCGGTGGGCACGGCGGACGGCGCGGGCGCGGCGGCATATTGCACAGGCGCGGCAGCGATTTGCACGATGTTGGATTGTTTGACCACCCGGACCTCGAGGCTGTCATCCGCGCCATATTCGCGCTTCACCGACACTTCGGTCAGGTCGTTCTTGTTCAGAAGCTCTGCAAGTGCCGAGATGAAAGCGACGTCCGCTTCGGAAGAATTCTTGCTCATGCCGTCCCCTGGCCGTTCGTTGGTGTTTCTGCACGCGGGCTGGACACCATGCCAACCCGCGCGGACTTCCTTTCTATACGCGAGGTGAGGCCGAGAAAAAAGGTGTCGCGCGCCGGATGTGTGCTGCGGCCTGAAGAGACGGGTTTGCCTGCTATTGCAGCAGGACGAGGCAAGTGCCGGGTCGAAAACGGGCTTCGGAAAATTTACCGTTTGATAAAAAAATCCCTCCATGCAAGATTTTGTAAAAGACCAAGGCGGGGAGACGATGGTGCCGAATTCTCCACTGACATCGGGCATGGCGGCCGGGCGACTGACGCCCGCGCAGATTGCGGCCAATTTCGCCGATCACAGCCCGCCGCTGGACGGGCATGAGGCCCGCGTCGCGGCCGACCGATGCTATTTCTGCTATGACGCGCCTTGCATAACGGCTTGCCCGACCGCGATCGACATCCCCCTGTTCATCCGCCAGATCGCCACGGGCACGCCGGACGCTGCCGCCAGGACGATCTTCGCGCAGAACATCCTTGGCGGCATGTGCGCCCGCGTTTGCCCGACAGAGACCCTGTGCGAAGAGGCCTGTGTGCGTGAGGCGGCAGAAGGCAAGCCGGTCGAGATTGGCCGGTTGCAGCGCCATGCCACCGACACGCTGATGGCAAAGGGCGTGCATCCGTTCACCCGCGCGAGGCCAAGCGGCAAGAGCGTGGCCGTGGTCGGGGCCGGGCCGGCCGGCCTGTCCTGCGCGCACCGCTTGGCGATGAAGGGCCACGACGTGGTGATCTTCGATGCGCGTCCCAAGGCTGGGGGGCTGAATGAATATGGGCTTGCGGCCTACAAGACCGCCGGCAATTTCGCCCAAGAGGAATTGGACTGGCTGCTCAAGATCGGCGGGATCACCGTGAAAACCGGACAGTCGCTGGGCCGTGATGTCACTTTGGCTGCGTTGCAGGCCGATCACGACGCGGTGTTTCTGGGGATGGGGCTGGTTGGCGTCAACGCCCTGCGCGCCAAGGGCGAGGAGCAGGGGTTTGTTCGCAATGCCGTGGATTTCATTGCGGAGTTGCGGCAGGCGCCTGACCGCGCCGCCCTGCCTGTGGGCCGCAATATCGTGGTGATCGGCGGCGGGATGACGGCGATTGATGCGGCGGTGCAGTCCAAGTTGCTTGGCGCGGAATGCGTGACGGTGGTGTATCGGCGGGGCCAAGAGAAGATGTCGGCGAGCTTGTATGAGCAGGAACTCGCCACCTCGCACGGTGTGCGCATCCTCCACAACGCCGCGCCGGTGGAAGTGCTGG
>JANLQT010000544.1:0-2227 GCA_031368035.1 Rhodobacterales bacterium
GGGCACCTCGATTTATTGCCCCTATTCTGACGGCGGTGTAGATATCTGTCCAAGATGTGATGGGGGCTGACGGTCATGGCGCAGATGGGTTTTTTTGATCTTTCGGATCGTTACGCGAGCCTGGATGCGAAGAAGGACCCGCTGGTCGAGATCAACGCCGTCGTGCCGTGGGAAGAGTTTCGGCCGGTTTTGGAGCGGGTCTGGCGCAAGCCAGACGCGGCGAAGAAATCCCGCGCCGGGCGCAAGCCAATGGATGTGGTGCTGATGTTCAAGACGCTGGTTCTGAGCGCGCTCTACAACCTGTCGGACGATCAGATCGAGTATCAGGTCCGCGACCGGCTCTCGTTCATGCGGTTTTTGGGCCTTGGTCTCGGGGACCGGGTGCCGGATGCCAAAACGGTCTGGCTGTACCGGGAAGCGCTGGCGAAGGCGGGTATGGTCGATGCGCTTTTCGCGCAGTTCGACGGGCATTTGGCGCGGCAGGGCTATATTGCGCGGGGCGGGCAGATTCTGGATGCCTCCATTGTGCCGGTGCCGACCAACCACAATACACGCGCAGAAAACACGGCGATCAAAGCGGGCGAGGTGCCCGAGGATTGGGCTGACAAACCCGCGAAACGCTCACAGAAAGACGTTGATGCCCGTTGGACCATGAAGCATGGCAAGTCGCATTTCGGCTACAAGAACCACGTGAATGTGGACCGCAAGCACAAGCTGATCCGGCGGTATCACGTCAGCGATGCCGCCCTGCACGACAGCCAGGCGGTGAACGCGCTGCTGACGCGCGGCAACACCGGTTCCGGGGTCTGGGCCGACGCTGCCTATCGCTCGGCCGGGATCGAAGCGGTGCTGAAAGCCAGAAAGCTGACCAGCCATATCCATCGCAAAGGCACGCGGGGCAAACCCCTGACCGGGCAGGCCAGCAAAAGCAACCGAACGAAATCCACCGTGCGGGTCCGGGTCGAGCATATCTTCGGCGCCCAGGTCAACGACATGGGCGGTGTGCTCGTGCGAACCATCGGACTGGTCCGGGCCAAGGCCAAGATCGGGATGAAGAACCTCGTCTACAACATGCGGCGTCTGGGCCAGCTGCGCCGCCTTGACCCGTGCCCGACATGAGGCGGAACCGGGCCGACCAGACCTGCGCCACCAACGCGCCGCCGGGTTTCCTGATCGAGCTTTGCCAGTTCAAACCCAAGGCCGTCAGCAGGCCATAACTCGGGAAACAGACCCGGTACTACTTCAGAAAATCCATAAATCGAGGTGCCCTCCCGAGCAGATTGCCGCCCTGATGCTGCCGCTTCTGTGCGACCGTCTGGGGGTGGCGCCCGACCGTGTGACCCATGCCGCAGCCCACCGCTGGCGCTATGCAAGGGTGGCGCAGGCGTTGGGCCAACCGTTCCTGCGCAGCCCGGATCGCTCGCTGTATCTGGGTGGCGACTGGTGCATCGGCCCGAGGGTGGAGGCCGCCTGGACCAGTGGCACCGCCATCGCAGACGCCCTTCTGGCGCAAGGCTGACCATGCTGACCCATCCCGGCATCGCCCGGCTGGTCACCCTGATCGCCGCCGCCCTGCACCCACCTGCCGGGGTGGGGCGCATCGGCTTGGCTTTGGTGTTTGGTGCCGTCTGTCATGCGGTCTTTGCGGCGGGTGTTCTGGCGATGATCGTTGCGATGTTCTTTGGCCTGAGCGAAAGCCTCGGGAACGTGCCATGGCCTATGGCCGCGCTGGCCAATGCGGCGTTGATCGGACAATTCCCCTTGGCGCATTCGCTGTTGTTGACCGGCTCCGGCGGGCGGCTGCTGGCCCGGCTGATCCCCGGCCCACATGGTCAAACACTGGCAACCACCACCTATGCTATCATCGCCTCGGCCCAGCTTCTGGCGCTGTTTGCGCTATGGACGCCGTCGGGCATCGTCTGGTGGCGGGCCGAGGGGGCATTGTTCTGGATGGTCAGCGCCGCCTATGCCACCAGTTGGCTGATCCTGCTGAAAGCCAGCTTTGACGCCGGGGCCGAGGTGCAATCAGGTGCTTTGGGCTGGATGTCGCTGCTGGCGCGCATCCGTCCGGTGTTTCCAGACATGCCGACCAGCGGGCTGTTCCGCCTGATCCGGCAGCCGATCTATGTGGCCTTTGCGCTGACGCTGTGGACGCCGCCGGTCTGGACGCCAGATCAACTGGCGCTGGCCATCAGCTTTACCGCCTATTGCCTGTTCGCCCCGCGCC
>JANLQT010000546.1:0-2798 GCA_031368035.1 Rhodobacterales bacterium
TGACCCGGAGCGTCCGAGGCGGCATGAGTCCAGCAGGTTGCCGCGCATGAGGCCAAAATGCTGATCCCGCCCGAGGCTTTCGTCCTGCCGCCCGCCGATCAAGGCAGCCTGCAACAGCGCATCAGGCAGATGGTAACGGAAGGGGTGCTGTCGGGGCGGTTCCGGCCGGGGCAGAAGATGCCCTCCTCGCGAGGGCTCGCCGGGCATCTGGGGGTCAGCCGGATCACCGTGACACTGGCCTATGCGGAACTGGTGGCGCAGGACTATCTGGTTGCCAAGGGGCGGTCTGGGTATTTCGTGTCGGACAATGCGCCGATGGGGGCGGAATTGCCGGCGCAGGCGGCGCGGGCAGAGGCTGCGGAATTCGCTGCGATTTCAGGGCGCTATTCCAACCGCAGGGGCGTGGACCGGCCCGATGACTGGCAGCGCTATCCCTATCCGTTCATCTATGGCCAGGCGGACCCGAGCCTGTTTGACCATCAGAATTGGCGACTTTGTGCGGTGCGCGCGCTTGGCAAACGCGATTTCGCGGCGATGACAGCGGATTATTACGAGCGCGACGATCCCCTGCTGGTCGAGCATCTGCTGCGGCGCATCCTGCCCCGGCGCGGCATTGCGGCGCGGGAGGATGAGGTGCTGCTGACCATGGGGGCGCAGAACGCTTTGTGGCTGGCGGCGCAGTGCCTGCTGGGTCCCGATTCCTCAGGTCGGCGGCGGCGGGCGGTGATCGAGAATCCAGGATATCCGGGGCTGCGGAATATTCTGGACGCGTCGGGGGCGGAGGTCTTGTCGGCGGATGTCGACGCCGAGGGGCTGCCGCCGGATGCCATTCCGCGCGGCGCGGATGTGGTTTTCACCACCGCCAGCCACCAGTGCCCGACCAATGCGACCATGCCGGTCGAACGGCGGCGGGCGCTGCTGGAAGCCTCGGGGCGCGAGGGATTTCTGGTGGTCGAGGACGATTACGAGTTCGAGATGAGCTTTCTGAAACCGGTCGCCCCGGCGTTGAAATCCTTGGATGCGGCGGGGCGGGTGGTTTATGTCGGCAGCTTTTCCAAGAGCGTCTTTCCCGGCATGCGGCTGGGCTATCTTGTTGGCCCGCCAGGATTTATCCGCGAAGCGCGGGCGCTGCGGCTGATGTCTTTGCGCCATCCGCCCGGGCATATCCAGCGGACGATGGCGTATTTCCTGTCGCTGGGCCATTATGACACGCTGATCAACCGGATGCGCTCGGCGTTCAAGCGGCGGCGTCAGGTGATGGACGAGGCGATTGCGGAGGTCGGGCTGACGGTGGCGGGGCAAGGCGGCTTCGGCGGGTCAAGCCTGTGGATGCGCGCGCCGGTGGATACCGAGGCGCTGGCGCAGCGCTTGCGGGCAGAGGGCGTCTTGATCGAGGCGGGGCGCAGTTTCTTTGACCCCGCGCGGCCCGATCCGTTCCACTATCGGCTGGGCTATGGCTCTATTCCGACTGCGAAAATCCCGGACGGCATTGCCCGGATTGCCGAGGCGATTGCGCAGCGGCCGTCTGGACATATCCAGCCGCGCGCTCTGGCCCTAAGCCGGGACGACGCCCGGCGCTAGAACCGCGCGGGACCCTTTGCGGGAATGGAGATCAAGATGCGGATGACCACGGAAGAAGCCTTTGTCAAAGTGCTGCAGATGCATGGGATCGAACATGCCTTCGGCATCATCGGGTCGGCCTTCATGCCGATCTCGGACATTTTCCCCAAGGCCGGCATCCATTTCTGGGACTGCGCGCATGAAGGCTCGGGCGGGATGATGGCGGATGGGTTCACCCGCGCCTCGGGCAAGATGAGCATGATGATCGCGCAGAACGGGCCGGGCATCACCAATTTCGTGACCGCCGTGAAGACCGCCTACTGGAACCATTCGCCGCTGCTGCTGGTCACGCCGCAGGCCGCCAACAAGACCATCGGGCAGGGTGGGTTTCAGGAAGTGGCGCAGATGGACCTGTTCAAGGACATGGTCTGCTATCAGGAGGAGGTGCGCGATCCGTCCCGCATGGCCGAGGTGCTGAACCGGGTGATCCTGAACGCCAAGCGGATGAGCGCGCCGGCGCAGATCAACGTGCCGCGCGACTACTTCACGCAAGTCATTGATATCGACCTGCCGAAGATCGTAGAGTTCGAGCGGCCCTCGGGCGGGGATCAGGCGCTGGCGGAAGCGGCGGCGCTGCTGTCCATGGCGAAGTTCCCGGTCATTTTGAACGGCGCGGGCGTGGTGCTGGCGGGGGGGATCGCGGCCTCGATGGCGCTGGCGGAGCGGCTGTCGGCGCCGGTTTGCGTGGGATATCAGCACAACGACGCCTTCCCGGGCTCGCATCCGCTGTTCGCCGGGCCTTTGGGCTATAACGGCAACAAAGCGGGGATGGAGTTGATCTCGAAGGCGGATGTGGTGCTGGCTTTGGGCACGCGGCTGAATCCGTTCTCGACCCTGCCGGGCTATGGGCTGGACTACTGGCCGAAGGACGCGAAGATCATTCAGGTCGAGATCAATCCGGCGCGGATCGGGCTGACCAAGAAGGTTGCGGTGGGCATTGTCGGGGATGCGAAGAAGGTTGCCGAAGGGCTGCTGGCGCGGTTGTCCAAGACGGCCGGGGACTCTGGAAGGTCGGACCGCAAGGACTTGATCGCGCAGACGAAATCTCGCTGGGCGCAGGAACTGGCCAGCATGGATCATGAGGATGACGATCCGGGCACGACGTGGAACAGCCGGGC
Source organism: Rhodobacterales bacterium (assembly GCA_031368035.1). Classification (GTDB taxonomy): domain Bacteria; phylum Pseudomonadota; class Alphaproteobacteria; order Rhodobacterales; family Rhodobacteraceae; genus Stagnihabitans. Next base: position 2,739 of record JANLQT010000546.1, read on the forward strand.
CCGGGCCGCAAAGCCGGAGTGGATGTCGCCGCGCATGGCCTGGCGGGCGATCAGCGCCGC
>JANLQT010000617.1:0-3439 GCA_031368035.1 Rhodobacterales bacterium
CATCCTACGGGCGCCCGTAGGATGGGTGATTCACCCATCATGACCGAAGCCCGGTCTCCTCTAGCAAGCCCTGCTTTTTCGCCTCGTAATAATAGCCATGCGCATACCAATAGACCGCTTTGTCCTGGCTGCCATGGCTGACCAGCCAAGCGCCGCGCAGGTATTTCCCGGCGTATTTGATGTTGGTTTCGGCATCCAGCAGCCCCGAGGCCGGACCCTTGTAGCCCATTGTCGCGGCGGTCTGCGGCAGGATCTGCATCAGCCCGTAATAGGGGCCGTTGCGGGCCTTGGCGTTGTAGCCCGACTCGCGCCGGATCACCCGGTGCAGCAAGCTTTCCGGCATGTCATAGGCCTTGGCGTATTTCGCCACCAGCCGGTCCATCTCGGCCGTCTCGCCGACATAGGCCGGCTCGGGTTCGGGCTTGCCGCAGGCACTGACCAGCGCCAGAACCGCCAGGCCCGCCAGAACATCGCGCCGGGGCAGCCTTGGGAGAGGGACATCTGGTGTCATGTGGGGCCTTTCGTTCCGGGTGCCGCCCCCCTTAGCCCAAAGCGGGCATCCTGTCATCTGCCTGTCATTGCGGCATGGCAATTGATCGCGCATGGCGCGGGCATCTGCCACATGTGCTGGGGCTTGCAAGGGCGTTTTCGCCAGATATAGTTGTCACATCCCGAGGTGGACTTTCGTCTTCCCGGGCAAGCGGAGCGGGGCCCGACCGAATATGGACGGCGATTTCAGAACCCATTTCACCCGCGATCCGGCAGCGCTGAAGCACTGTCCGGCGCTGGTTCTGAATGCCGATTTCCGCCCGCTGTCCTATTACCCCTTGTCGCTGTGGCCCTGGCAAGAGGCGATCAAGGCGGCGGTTCTGGACCGCGTCACGGTGCTGGCCGAATACGACATCACGGTCCGCAGCCAAAGGCACGAGTTTCGCCTGCCGTCCGTCGTGGTGCTGAAGGAATTCCTGCATCCGCAAAAGCGCGTCGCCTTCACGCGGTTCAACCTGTTCCTGCGCGACCAGTTCGCCTGCCAGTATTGCGGCGCCAAGGGCGATCTGACCTTTGACCATGTGCTGCCCCGGTCGCGCGGGGGCATCACGTCTTGGGAGAACGTCGTCGCCGCCTGTTCGCCCTGCAATCTTCGCAAGGGCAACAAGACGCTGAAACAGGCGAGCATGCATTTGCAGCACACGCCCCGCGCGCCTTACCCGGATGAGATGCTGGCCCATGGCCGCCGTTTTCCGCCGAACCATCTGCATGAAAGCTGGATGGATTACCTGTATTGGGATGTCGAGCTGGAGGCGTAAGGCCCGGCTCTCGGAAACCAGCCTGTCATAAATCTGTTGCAAAGCTTCACTTGCGCGCGCGGGCGTGGTTCATTGCCGGGGCCTGTCCCGGAGAAGCCCATGCCCGTTGTCCTGTCCGTCGCCACGCTCAACATGTTGACGGTGCTGGGTTGCGGCGCGCTGATCGGATCAGAGCGGCAGGTGCGCGGGCGGATGGCGGGCTTGCGCACCAATGCTTTGGTGGCGCTGGGGGCGGCGGGGTTTGCCACCTTCTCGCAGTTGCAGGGTCTGCCGGACGCCTCGGGCACGCGGGTGGCGGCGCAGGTGGTCTCGGGCATCGGCTTTCTGGGCGCGGGGATCATCTTCCGCGACGGGTTCGAGATTCACGGCATCAACACGGCGGCGACGCTGTGGTGCTCTGCCGCGGTGGGGCTGTTGGCCTCGACCGGGCAGATCCATTACGCGCTGATGATGACGGGTCTGGTGATGTTCGTGAACCTTGGTCTGCGCCCGCTGGTCAAGCTGATCAAGCACTATACCTCGGCCGGGGTGCCGGCTCCGCGCGTCTGGGCGATCCATCTGGAATGCCTGCCCGAGCAAGAGGCGGCGGCGCGTGGGTTGGTGCTGCGCGCGCTGACCCTGGCGGGGCTGGCGCTGCAGGAAATTCGTGTGGCGACCACTGGCGGCATCGTGCAACTGACCGCGCGGGTTACCGGCGCGGGCGCGGGCGAGGCCGTCCTGACCCAGACCATCCAGCGTCTTGCCGCAGAGCCCGGCATCCTGCACCTGTCCTGGGACCTGGCCGAGGAAAGTTGACCCTCCCGGCGCGCGATCCTTTCCCCAGCGGCGCAGTCTTGCTAGACTTTCGGCTGCATCCGCGGTACAACGCCGCCCGTTAGCGCTAACAGCGCCCAGACCCACCCGACTGGAGAGGCTTCATGGTATCGCGCGTCATTCCGGTCGATACGTTCGATCTGGTGATCTTCGGCGGCACAGGCGATCTGGCCAAGCGCAAGATCTTCCCCGGGCTCTATCGCCGCTTCATGGCAGGACAGATGAACCCCGAAAGCCGCATCATCGGGGCTGCGCGTGCGGCCCTGACCGAAGAGGATTTCCGGACCCAGATTGCGGCGGCGCTGAAGGAATTTGTCCCGGCGGACCGGCTGGATGACGCCATGGTTCTGGGGTTTCTGGCGCAGATCTTCTACATCTCGATCAATGCCAAAGAGGACGCCGGCTGGGAAAAGCTGAAAACCACCGTGCGCAGCAATGTCGTGCGCGCGTTTTACTTCTCGGTGGCCCCGGCGCTGTTCCCCGATCTGGCCGACCGCCTGCACGCGCATCGGATCACCGACGCCCGCAGCCGGATCGTGGTGGAAAAGCCGTTCGGGCGCGATCTCGCCTCGGCACGCGCGTTGAACGAGGTCTTGGCCAAGTATTTCCAGGAAGCGCAGATTTACCGGATCGACCATTATCTGGGCAAGGAAACGGTCCAGAACCTGATGGCGGTGCGGTTTGCCAATATCCTGTTCGAGCCGTTGTGGAAGGCCGAATACGTCGATCATGTGCAGATCACCGTGGCGGAAACCGTGGGCGTCGATGGGCGCGGCGCCTATTACGACAAGTCCGGCGCGATGCGCGATATGGTGCAGAACCACCTGATGCAGCTGTTGTGCCTGATCGCGATGGAGCCGCCCTATCACTTTGACCCCGATGCCGTGCGCGACGAAAAGCTGAAGGTGATCCGCGCCTTGCAAGCCGTGCCGCCGGAACATCTGGTGCGCGGGCAGTATCTGGCCGGGGGCGGCGAGGGGTCTTACGTCGAGCATTCGGAAAACCCCGAAAGCCGGACCGAAAGCTATATCGCGATGAAGGTCGAGATTGCCAACTGGCGCTGGAAGGGCACGCCCTTTTACCTGCGCACCGGCAAGCGGCTGCGCGCGCGCTATTCCGAGATTGCCATCACCTTCCGCGAACCGCCGCACATGATCTTCGACGATGCCAAGGACTGGAAGGCCAATGTGCTGGTGATCCGGCTTCAGCCGAATGAAGGCATGAACCTGATGGTGATGATCAAGGAACCGGGCCCGGGCGGCATGCGCCTCACGCAGGTGCCGCTGGACATGACCTTTGCCGATGCGCTTGGCGAATCG
>JANLQT010000420.1:0-12596 GCA_031368035.1 Rhodobacterales bacterium
TCGAGCCCCGTCAACCGCGCCATTCGCTTGCCTGCCTTGACGACCCGGATACGACCTGGCGGTTGTAGCTCAGTTGGTTAGAGTACCGGCCTGTCACGCCGGGGGTCGCGGGTTCGAGCCCCGTCAACCGCGCCATTTCACTACATTTGATATGAATTGATCGGGTGGTGAAACCTGCCGCAGAAGGCGGAGGTTTCCATCTCGCAACTCGATCAGATACCCTTGCTGCCATTGATCCTTGCAGCGCTGGGGCTGGGGCTTGCGCCATTCTTTCCCGAACCGCACATCTGGGAAAACCTGAAGACGCTGGCGGTGGGCACGCTGGTGCGGCCCATCGACATTTTCGACCTTCTTCTGCACGCGGTGCCCTGGATCGTGCTGCTGGCCAAGGTCCTGCGCATGGCCATAGCGGGATGGGCAGGGACATGACAGGCCGGGACGTGACGTGATAGGCGCGCCCGTGATCTTGCGTAACGTCTTGGTGAAGCACGGGGTTTCACTTGCGCTCAACTGACTGTGCCCCCCCCTACGCAGCCGCAGCAATCGGCGCTAGAGCTGTCGTCACGCCGTCAGAGCCTGCCGGGCAGTCGCAAGACGCCGACACGACAGACCCCGATGACGGCGTGAAGATCGGGGCTGGCGTCCCTAGACAGGACCCGCCCCGTTGGGAGACACTCACATGCGTATCCAACTTATGACGACCGTGCTTGCGGTCAGCCTTGCCCTTGGTTCGGCGGTCTTTGCCGCTGCAACGGTGGACACCGGCACGATCAAGACGATCGACGCCAAGGCGATGACCGTCACCTTGTCGGACGGCACGGTCTTTTACTTCTCCGCCGGCGTGAAGTTGGACGGGTTCAAGGTCGGCGAGAAGGTGATGATCGACTACACCCTTGCCGGCAACAAGCATGACGCGACCTCGATCACGGCGAACTGACCCCATCAGGGCCAAGGGGATGAACGGGGGCCGCACGGCCCCCGTTTTTGTTTGTGGCCATCGCCGTGGGACGATCCTGGATCCGGCCGGTCTGGCCCCTTTCGGTCTTGGACGCCTACGCGCACCTTTCAAGGTTCCGTCGGCCCTTCGTGCCGCATTTTTCCAGCCGCGCCCGCAAACCGGCAAATTTCCTCGCATGACTTCAGGTGGTTGGGCAAGAACTTGCCTATTAGATGATATATAAACAAATTATATGTCATCTTTAATTCCAGCCCGCCGACCCTATCTTTGTCTCATGCAAAGACAGAGCCAGCCGGGCGGCAAACAAGCCGCCGACGGGGCAGACCCGGAGCGCCCTGCAGGAAGTCGGCCCAACACGCATTCGGCCGCATCTATGGAGACTAAAATGAAAAACCATTCCAAGATCCTTTCCGCCATCCTCGCCGGTTCGCTGGCTTTCGGCACAATTGGTGCCGCGATGGCGGACAGCCACAACGGCTATCAATCCTCGTTCTCGACCGTTCGGAAAGTGACGGAAACCTCGGTCACGCTGGCGGACGGTTCCACCTATGCGCTGCCTTACGGCTTTGACGCCTCGACGCTGCAAGTCGGTGAGCGCGTGTCCATTTTCTGGACCCAGGACAGCGATTCGCACCGCACGGCCTCGACGATCTCGGCCAGCTGATCCGCGCCGGATCGGCCATTTGACGGGGCAGTCGCCCTGATCCTACAGCGCCCTGCGATACCGGATATGGTCGTCGCAGGGCGCAAGTATGTCATACAGCTTACGTGCCGCGGTGTTGGTGATTTCCGTCATCCACCAGATGCGATGCCAGCCTTTTGCCCGCGCCAGTGCCATCAGATCTTCAATCAGCGCCCGGCCCAGCCCCTGTCCGCGCGCCAAGGGCGCCACGAACAGATCTTCCAGATAGCAATCATCGCCCAGAACCCAGGTTGAGGCGTGATGCAGGTGGATGGCAAAGCCCAACACCTGCCCGCCGTCCACCGCCAGCCGCATTTTCAGAGCAGAGCCCGGGTCCATCAGCCGCGCCCAGCTGGCTTCCGTCACGGCCGGCGCAAGTTCGGTGTGATAGAAGTCCAGATAACCCTGCCAAAGCGCCAACCATTGCGCGTGATCGTCCGGCTCGGCATCGCGGAGTGTGAAACTCACCGTCTTGTCCTTTCACAGAAGCCCAAAATATCCCGGGGGTTCCGGGGGCTGGCCCTCGGAGGGTCGGCACGAGGCCTGACACCAGGCCTGGCACCGGGCCGGGCACAGGCGGCGGGCAGCCTAGGCAACGGCGAGGGGGCTGTCCAGCGTGCGGGGCATGTTGTAAGACGCGGACAAACGCGAGGTGAAGCGGATGCAAACGGTTGGTCGGACGGCAGCGGTTCTGGCTCTTGGCACTTGGACAGCTTTGGCGGGTGGGGCTTTGGCAGGGGGTGTGCCGGTGGAAACGAATGTTCTGGACGGCGCGAAGATCACTTTGCACACCTATCCGTTCCTGGATGCGACCGAACTGGCCACGCTGCGGCTGGTGCTGACCAACAGTCAGGCGCTGTCGCTGTTCCTGCCCGATCACAAGGGCTTTGCTGCCATCGCGGTGGCGCCCGACGAAGGCTTCATCCGGAACGGCGCACCGGTTGCCTCTGCCGTGGCGCTGGGCGGTATGTCCGATGCCAAGACCGCCTCCGCCCAGGCGCTGGCCGCTTGCGATGCCAGGCGCAAAGCCTCGGGGCAGGCTTGCGTTGTGGTGCTGGAACTGGGGCCCGCGGGCTAAACTTTCGGGCTAAGGTCTGATGAAGTTTGCGCATAACCGGCGCGGCGAATTGACCTCTGGTGCGCTGTGGTCAATTGATGCACATCAAAGCTGGATTTGCAGGGCCTGCTAGGCAGGACGCAAGGACGTGACGAGGGCCAAGGCCCGCTGGAGACGCAGATGACCTACGAAACCGCGCTTGATGTCGCCTTGCAGCGCCTGCATGACGAGGGACGTTATCGCACCTTCATCGACATTGAACGCCATCGCGGCGCTTTCCCGCGGGCGACCTGGCATCGCCCCGACGGGACGGACCGCCCGATCACCGTCTGGTGCGGCAATGACTATCTGGGCATGGGCCAGCATCCGGTGGTTATTTCCGCGATGCACGAGGCGATCGATGCCGCTGGCGCCGGTTCGGGCGGCACGCGCAATATTTCGGGCACCACGGTCTATCACAAGCGGCTTGAGGCGGAACTGGCCGATCTGCACCACAAGGAAGCGGCGTTGGTCTTCACCTCGGCCTATGTCGCCAATGATGCGACGCTGTCGACCTTGCGCGCGGTGTTTCCCGGGCTGATCATCTATTCCGACGCCTCGAACCACAAGTCCATGATCGAGGGCATCCGGCGCGGCGGCGGCGAGAAGCGGATCTTCCGGCACAACGACATGGCGCATCTGCGCACCCTTTTGGCGTCGGATGATGCGCTCGCGCCAAAGTTGATCGCCTTCGAATCGATCTATTCGATGGACGGCGATTTCGGCCCGATCAAGGAGATCTGCGATCTGGCCGAGGAATTTGGCGCCCTGACCTATATCGACGAGGTTCACGCCGTCGGCATGTACGGCCCGCGCGGTGCTGGCGTGGCCGAGCGTGACGGGCAAATGCACCGGATCGACATCATCAATGCGACGCTTGCCAAGGCATATGGGGTATTCGGTGGCTACATAGCTGCCTCTGCCAAAATGGTGGATGCAGTGCGGTCCTATGCCCCCGGTTTCATCTTCACCACCTCGCTGCCGCCGGCGGTTGCGGCGGGGGCTGCGGCCTCGGTCCGCTATCTGAAAACTGCCCAGGATTTGCGCGATGCCCAGCAGAAAAATGCGAAAATCTTGAAATACCGGCTGAAGGGGCTGGGGCTGCCAATCATCGACTACGGCTCACATATTGTGCCCGTGCATGTCGGCAACCCCATCCATTGCAAGATGCTGTCCGACATGCTGCTGGAGCATTACGGAATCTATGTGCAGCCGATCAACTACCCGACCGTGCCCAAAGGTACCGAACGGCTGCGGTTTACCCCCTCGCCTGTGCATGATTCAGGGCAAATCGGCGCGCTGGTGCGGGCGATGGACGCGTTGTGGCGGCATTGTGCGCTGAATCGCGCTGAGGTGTCCGCCTGACATCGTGACCCGGTGCAAAGGCCCTTGCCCTGTGGTAGCGTTTTGTTGATTAGGGACAGGACCCGAGTCGCGGACAGGCGACTCGCAACAAACAGGAACGGGACGCGGGCATGATCGGTTGGAGGTCGAAGACTCCGACACCGGAAGAGGAACGGCCCAAGGGATTCGACGACTTCGATCTGCGTCTGGGCGACCTGATGCGCGGTGAGCGGGCGACCCTTGGCAAATCCCTTCTTGATGTGCAGCGCGAGCTGAAGATCAAGGCGACTTACATTGCCGCGATTGAACACGCTGACGTTTCGGCCTTTGAAACCCCGGGCTTCATCGCAGGCTATGTGCGGTCTTATGCCCGATATCTGGGCATGGACCCCGAGACCTCTTTCGAGCGGTTCTGCGCCGAGGCGAATTTCGAGCCTGCGCATGGCATGTCGTCGGCGGCCTCGGCCCCGGCATTGAATGCCAAGCGTGCGCAGCGCAGCGAGCCGGCGGACCCGTTTGTATCGGGCAGTTTCATCCCGAAAAGCCGCTCGGCCCTTAGCCAGATCGAACCCGGTGCCATCGGCAGCTTTGCCGTGCTGATCGCGCTGATCGGGGCCTTGGGTTATGGCGGCTGGTCGGTGCTGCAAGAGGTGCAGCGCGTCCAGATGTCCCCGGTGAACGAGGCCCCAGCTGTGGTGGCCGAGATTGACCCCCTTGGCAACGTCAAGGGCATCGCGCCGCTGGTGCGCTCTGCCCCCGCCGCCGCGCAGACGGCCAGCGCCGACAGCGGTCGGCTGACCCAGCCCGAGGCGTTGTCGGTGCCGGTGATGGTGCCGCGCGATGGGCCTATCGCCTCGATCCGCCCCGACGAGACCGGGGTAATCGCGGCACAAGCCGGAACCGATGACGTGACTGTGCCGGATCCGGCGCAAGATGTGCAGGTCGTGGCCGATGCCGCGCCCTCGGTGGAAATCCTGGCCGTGCGCCCGTCCTGGGTGCGGGTTTCGGGGCAGGACGGCACAGTGCTGTTCGAAAAGATCCTGAACGCCGGGGAACGCTATGTCGTGCCCGCGCTGGAACAGGCCCCGGTGTTGCGCGCGGGCAATTCCGGCTCGATCTATTTCACCGTCGGCGGCAAGACCTACGGTCCGGCCTCGCCCGGCGCGAATGTGGTGAAAAACCTCGCGCTGTCGGTGGATAGTCTGACCACCACCTTCGCGGTCGCCGATCTGTCGGGGGACGCGGACCTGGCGCATTTCGTCTCGGTTGCCGAAGCCACGCAAGCCGTGGTGCAGCCGGTCGCGGAAACCGCACCGGGCAACTGACCTCGGGTTGCGGCGGCGGGCCCGCGGGCTTAGGTTGGGCGGGCTGAAGTCCGGAGAACCCCTATGTCCTTGAACCCGATCCGCCCCTGGCGCAACATCGACCGCCGCGTCAGCCGACAGATTCGCGTCGGCAAGGTGTTGGTGGGCGGCGATGCGCCGATCACGGTCCAGACCATGACGAACACGCTGACCACGGATGTGAAGGCGACACTTGAGCAGATTCAGCGCTGCGCCGTGGCCGGGGCGGATATTGTGCGGGTGTCCACGCCGGATCAAGAGTCGACCCGCGCCTTGCGGGAAATCTGCGCCGAAAGTCCGGTGCCGATCGTGGCTGATATCCATTTCCACTACAAACGTGCCATCGAAGCGGCCGAGGCGGGCGCGGCCTGTCTGCGCATCAACCCGGGTAACATCGGCGATGCCAAGCGGGTGCGCGAGGTCGTGAAGGCCGCCAAGGATCACGGCTGTTCGATCCGCATCGGGGTTAATGCCGGATCGCTGGAGCGGCACCTGCTGGAGAAATACGGCGAGCCTTGCCCGGATGCCATGGTCGAAAGCGGCATGGACCATATCAAGCTGCTGCAGGACAACGACTTCCACGAGTTCAAGATCAGCGTGAAAGCCTCGGACGTGTTCATGGCGGCCGCCGCCTATCAGCAACTGGCGCAGGTGACCGACGCGCCGATCCATCTGGGCATCACCGAGGCCGGGGGCCTGATCTCGGGCACCGTGAAATCCGCCATCGGTCTGGGAAGCCTGCTGTGGTTTGGCATTGGCGACACCATCCGCGTGTCCCTGTCCGCCGATCCGGTGGAAGAGGTGAAGGTCGGCTTTGAGATCCTCAAATCGCTGGGCCTGCGCACGCGCGGGGTGCAGATCATCTCTTGCCCAAGCTGTGCGCGGCAGGGGTTTGACGTGATCAAGACGGTGGAAGCGCTGGAAAAGCGGCTGGAGCACATCAAGACGCCGATGAGCCTGTCGATCATCGGCTGCGTGGTGAACGGGCCGGGTGAGGCGCTGATGACGGACATCGGCTTCACCGGCGGCGGGGCGGGCAAGGGGATGGTCTATCTGGCCGGCAAGCAGCACCACACGCTGGGCAATGAGGGGATGATCGAGCACATCGTCGAACTGGTGCAGCAGAAGGCGGCGCAGATCGAGGCGGAAGAGGCGGCGGAAGCGGCGGAATAGCGCCCGGGGCCAACGAATTTTCTCCGAAAATTCAGGCGCACTACAGGCGCTGCACGCTGGGGCGCGGCTGATTTTTCGCAGGAAAATCGTTGCCGCTTAACCCGCGCGCTGGTCGTCCACGATCTGCTTCATGTCGGCTTCGGGCAGATAGCCGCGGATCACCGTACCGCCCATCACGAAGGTCGGTGTGCCGGACACGCCCAAAGTGTCCGCCAACGCGCGGTTGGCCATGATGGTTCCCGTCACCTCGTCCGAGCCCATCTTGTCCAGGATCGCCTTGGCATCGAGACCAAGATCACCGGCAAGACGCGTCAGCGTCTCGGGGTCTGGCGATCCGCGCAGGGTGATCAGCGCGTCATGGGCCTTCTTGTAGGCGTCATCGCCGTTCAGAAGCCGGACCGAAATGGCAAAGCGGGCGGAGGTCACGGAATCGTCGCCGAGGATCGGGAATTCCTTCACCACAAAGCGGACATTGCCGTCTTTTTTCACCAGATCATCGACTTCGGACCAGGCCTTGCGGCAGTAGGTGCAGCGATAGTCCATGAACTCGACCAGCGTCACGTCGCCGTCCAGGTTGCCGCCGGCCCAGGACGCCGGATCGTTGAAGATCTCGGCGTGGTTTTCGCGAAGCACCAGCGCGTCATGCGCGTCAGACGCCAGTTGCTGCTTGGCTTCCAGCGCCTGCTGCACTTCGATCATCACCTCGGGATGGGCCAGCAGATAGGCGCGCACTTCGGCGCCAAAGGCGGTGCGCTCGGCTTCCGTCATCTGGGTCACATCGGTGGCCTCAGCCGCCGAGGTCAAAAGCCCGGACGACAGCAGCGCGAAAGACAGGATGGGGGCGATCAGCAGGCGCATGGAACCTCGTGGGGCTAGCAGGGCGGGACAGCCGAATCACGTTACGTGGCTGGCCGCGCGGGTTCAAGCGCGGCTTGGGTCCGGAACCGCGTTGATCCCTGTTTCGTGATGATCAGCTTGCACAGGTCAGGCGGCTCGGGCAGGGTCGCGCGCACAGCCGAGGGAGGGCGCGTGAAGGCACTGGTCGGGATTATGGCGCTGCTGCGGGCCGTTTTGTCCGGGTGGGGGTTGTTGGGGCCGGGCGCAGCCCGGGCCGAGGCTTTGTCGGCGCTGGCGCAACTGGACGCCGGGCGCAGCAGTCTGGTGGCCAAAGGGGCGGGGCTGGAGTTGACGCTGGCAATCAGCCAACCGGTGCCCTGGCGCGCTCGGATGCTGGACGGCCCGCCCCGGATGATCCTGGATTTCCGCGAGGTGGATTTCACTGGCCTGTCCAAGCTGAGCCTGCCCGCCGGGCTGACTGCACTTCGGGCCGGCAGTTTCCGGCCCGGCTGGTCGCGGCTGGTGCTGGAACTGGCGCAGCCGATGCGCGTCATCAGCGCCGAGATGCGGACAACGGGTGCCACCACGGTGGATTTGCGGCTGTTGCCATCCTCGCCCGAGGCGTTTGCCGAAGACGCCGCCCGGCCCGAGCCGCCGGATTGGTCTTTGCCGACGCCGGTGGCATTGCCGCCTTTGGCCAAGGTTCCGGGCGGGCCGCTGATTGTGGTGCTGGACCCCGGCCACGGCGGTCTGGACCCGGGGGCCGAGCAGGGGGACACCATTGAAAAGACCATCGTGCTGACCTTTGCGCTGGAACTGCGCGATTTGCTGAGGCGGGACGGGATCGAGGTCGTCCTGACCCGCGAAACAGACACGTTCGTGCCACTGGAAACCCGCACCTCGATCGCGCGGGCGGCGGGGGCGGATGTGTTCCTGTCGCTGCACGCCGATGCCTTGCCCGAAGGCGACGCTGTGGGGGCGACGGTCTATACACTGGCCAAGGATGCGACCGATGCGGCGGCGCAGGCGCTGGCCGAGCGGCATGACCGCGACGATCTGCTGGCCGGGCTGGACCTTTCGGCGCAGGACGATCTGGTGGCGGCCGTGCTGATGGACATGGCCCGGACTGACACCGCCCCCAAGACGCAAGCTCTGGCGAGCGCGCTGGTGACGGCGATCAAGGCGGCGGGGCTGAAGATGCATCGGCATCCGCATCAGGAGGCGGGGTTTTCGGTGCTGAAATCGCCCGATATCCCGTCGGTGCTGCTGGAGTTGGGCTTCTTGTCCTCGGAACGCGACGAGGCAAGGCTGACGGACCCGGACTGGCGCAAGACGATGGAGGGCGCGATTGCGGCCGGGCTGAAGGCCTGGGCAGAGGCGGAAGCTGCGGGGCCTTGAGGCGGGGCAAGCCAACGCCTTCGGCGGGAGTATTTTTGCCAAGATGAATGGCGCAGGGGTGTGCAAGACGGGGTCTTGCACGCGTGCAAGAGCTGATATCCAATTGAAATATATAAGTTTCCAAAATTCCGTTAACTTTGCGTTCACCAAGATTCCTGCAAAAAGCCCCATCACGGAAGCTGCAAATATCCCGGGGTGAGCGCCCTTGCGCGAGGGGCAGCGCCCCTTCCCTGGCAGGGCATCGGCGGGGCGCTGCGTCTTAACTCCGCCGCGCGGATCGGTGTTTTGACCTTTGCCCCGGCTTGCCTGTATAAGCCCCTGCAGGTTCGGGGGTCTTGGCGGCGTGATCAGGTTCATCACTTCATTTTTCGGCGCCATCTTCTCGCTGGTGACGCTGGGACTGATGTTCGCGGCCCTGACAGTGGGCGGCGTCTTTTACATGTATTCGCGCGATCTGCCCTCGACCGAGAGCCTTGCGCAATATGCCCCGCCGACGATCAGCCGGATTTTCAACTCCCAAGGCCAGATCATCGACGAATTCGCCACCGAGCGGCGGCTGTTCGTGCCGATCGAGGATATCCCCGATCTGGTGAAGAACGCCTTTATCTCGGCCGAGGACAAGAATTTCTACACCCACAAGGGCTATGACGTCGAAGGCATGATCGCGGCGGCGCGCGATGCGGTGCTGTCGGGCGGCAAGGTGGAACGAGGGGCGTCCACCATCACCCAGCAGGTGATGAAGAACTTCCTGCTGTCGGGCGACCGCAGCGTCGAGCGCAAGATCAAGGAAATCATTCTGGCGACGCGGCTGGAAGGCGCGCTGAGCAAGGACAAGATTCTGGAACTGTATCTGAACGAGATTTTCCTTGGTCAGAACAGCTACGGGGTGGCGGCGGCGGCGCAGACCTATTTCAACAAGAATCTGGATCAGTTGACGGTGGCCGAGGCGGCCACGCTGGCCTCGATGCCCAAGGCGCCGTCGGATTTCCATCCGGTGCGCAACAAGGACAGACTTCTGGACCGGCGCGCCTATGTGCTGGGGCAGATGTTGGACAACGGCGTCATCGACAAGCCGACGTATGACACGGCGATGGTCGAACCGTTGCGCACCGTGCAGGGCGGCGATGTGCCCGCCTTCCGCGATGCTTTGCCGCCGCGCGATTATTTCACCGATGAAATCCGCCGCCAGTTGTCGGGCACCTTTGGCGAGGATGAGTTCTTCACCGGCGGTCTGACCATTCGCGCGACAGTGCAGCCGGATCTGCAGAAGCTGGCAGCCAAGGCCCTGCGCGAGGGCTTGGAGAAATATGACCGCGGCATCGGCGTCTGGCGCGGCACGGGCCGGGTCCTTCCTGCGGCGGACCTGAAGGGCGACGCCTGGCGCGCCGCGCTGGCCAAGGTGGCCGGCCTGCCGCGCGATGTGGAAGGCTGGCATGCCGCCGTGGTGCTGGGCCTGACCGACAAGACCGCGCAGATCGGTATTGAAGGCGTTGAGGATGGGCCGGATGCGGCCACGATCCCGGCCTCTGACGTGACATGGGCCAGAAAGAAGCTGGCGGACGGCAGCTTTGGCAAGAAGGCCAAGGTGCCGGCCGATCTGGTGGAGGTGGGCGATATCGTCATGGTCCGCGCCGTCACCAAGGACGACGGCAGCTTTGACCGCTGGTCCTTGCGGCAGGTGCCCGAGGTCGAGGGCGCCTTCATGGCGATGGACGTGAACACCGGCCGCGTCATGGCGATGCAGGGCGGGTTCAGCTATATGGATTCGGTGTTCAACCGCGCCACGCAAGCGCAGCGGCAGCCGGGCTCCAGCTTCAAGCCTTTCGTGTATTCGGCGGCTTTGGACAACGGGTTTACTCCGGCCACGATCGTGGTCGATGCGCCGATCACGGTGAACACGCCGCAAGGGCTGTGGACGCCCAAGAACGCCTCGAACAAGTTCTATGGCCCGACCCCGATGCGCACTGGCATCGAGCAAAGCCGGAACCTGATGACGATTCGGATTGCCCAGGCGGTCGGCATGGATGTCGTGGCGACCTATGCCGAGAAGTTCGGCGCCTATGAGCATTTGCAACCCTTGCTTGCCAATGCGCTGGGAAGCCAGGAAACCACTCTGTTCAAGATGGTGGCGGCTTACGCGATGTTCGCCAATGGCGGCGAGCGGGTGGAGCCGACGTTGGTGGACCGGGTGCAGGACCGCTATGGCCGCACGATCTATCGCCATGACCAGCGCGACTGTGTGGATTGCGCAGCAGTGGCCTTGCCGGATGGGCAGGGGCTGGACATTGCCAGTCACCGCGAGCGGGTGATCAATGCGATCACCGCCTATCAGTTGACCTCGATGCTGCAGGGGGTGATCCAGCGCGGCTCGGGGTCCGGGGTGCGTTTGCCGGTGCCGGTGGCGGGCAAGACCGGCACCACGAATGACGCCAAGGATGTGTGGTTCATCGGGTTTACCTCGAACGTGGTGGCGGGCTGCTACATGGGGTTTGACAACCCCAGGACGCTGGGGCCGGGGGCGTTTGGCGGGACGCTGTGCGTGCCGATCTTCCAGGCCTTCATGCAGGAAGTGGTGAAGCAATACGGCGGTGGGCCGTTCAAGGTGCCGCCGGGCGGGTATTTCATCAACGTGGACCGTTACAGCGGGGCGCGTCTGCCGGACAATGCCAGCGGCGAGAATGTGGTGGCCGAGTATTTCCGGCAGGGCGAAGAGCCGGTGTTCGGGATGGAAGGTCTGATCGACGGCGGCTTTGGGATGGGGAGCGATCTGCCGCTGTTCGCGCCGGGGGAATCCGACGCGGGTTCGGTCGATCAGGGCACCACGGTCACCACCTCCAAGGGGGAGACCAAGGTGGTGCCGAAGAAGGCGGGCTTTGGCACGCTGAGTTCTGGCGGCTTGTATTGACCTTGCGGGGGGATGGGGGAATCCCCCATCCTACGGGTCATCGCGCCGGGGGCCTGCCCCTTGCCCGTCCGCGGCACCTTGTCCCGCAGGACATTCGCCGCTAAATCCAGCCCCGACCCAAGGGATACCTTCGCCATGCGCGCCGAAATGCTGAACCACGTTGCCGCGATTGAAAAATCGCTGAAACTTCTGGCCCAACGGCTGGACTGGGAGACGGCGCCGCACCGGCTGGAGGAGTTCGACGCGCTGATCGAGGCGCCGGATTTGTGGGGCGATCCCAAAAAGGCGCAAAAGCTGATGCGGGAACGCCAGCATCTGATCGACGCGGTGAACACCTACAAGTTCCTGGCCGCGGGCCTGAAGGACAATGTCGAGCTGATTGAACTCGGCGAGATGGAGGGGGACGCCGGCATCGTCGAGGAGGCCGAGGCGGCCCTCACCGCTTTGGTTGCCACCGCCGCGCAGAAAGAGCTGGAGGCGCTGCTGGACGGTGAGGCGGATGCCAATGACACGTTCCTGGAGATCAACGCCGGGGCCGGGGGCACGGAAAGCTGCGACTGGGCCTTGATGCTGGCGCGGATGTACACGCGTTGGGCCGAGTCGAAGGGCTATACGATGGAGCTTCTGTCGGAGACGCCGGGGGATGAGGCGGGGATCAAGTCCGCCGCCTACAAGGTCACCGGGCACAATGCCTATGGCTGGCTCAAGACTGAAAGCGGCGTGCACCGGTTGGTGCGGATGTCGCCGTTTGGCTCGGGCGACAAAAGGCAGACCTCGTTTGCCAGCGTCTGGGTTTATCCGGTGGTGGATGACAGCATCGAGATCGACGTGCAGGACAAGGATATCCGGATCGACACCTA
>JANLQT010000650.1:0-2398 GCA_031368035.1 Rhodobacterales bacterium
GTCTGTGTTACGCAATTCGGCCTGAGGTTGAATCGCTGTTGATAGAGGACGGGCCGCCCCTGGGCAGGGAGTGGAGGCGGATCAGGCTCAGGGCTTGGTGTTCGCCAGATCGACGTCCGAGACTTTTGGCGATTTGGCGGCCCAATAGGTATGGCACCTATCGACCCCGATCCCATTTTCGGGAGAGCATGTATGGGCCCTTGCAGTCGATTCTATCCGTGCACGAACTTGGGCTCCCGTTTCTCGGAAAAGGCGGCCATCCCCTCTTTCTGATCCCGGGTTGCGAACAGGGCGTGGAAGACGCGGCGTTCGAAGCGCACGCCTTCGGTCAGTGGCATTTCCTGCGTGCGGCGGATCGCGTCGCGGATGCTCATCAGCGCGGGCAGGGACATGGAGGCTATGGTTGCGGCGGTCGTCATCGCCTCGTCCAGCAGGGTATCGGCGGGGATCACCCGGCTGACCAGTCCGGCGCGCTCGGCCTCGGCGGCGTCCATCATGCGGCCGGTGAGACACATCTCCATCGCCTTGGCCTGACCGACCAGCCGGGTCAGCCGCTGGCTGCCGCCCATGCCGGGCATCACGCCCAGTTTGATCTCCGGCTGGCCGAATTTGGCACTGTCCGAGCACAGGATGAAATCGCACATCATCGCCAGTTCGCACCCGCCGCCAAGCGCATAGCCCGACACCGCCGCGATGGTGGGCTTGCGCAGCGTGGCCAGCGCATCCCACTGGCCAAAGAAATCGGTCGCGTGCATGTCAGTGTAGCTTTGATGCTGCATCTCTTTGATATCAGCCCCGGCGGCGAAAGCTTTGACCGAGCCGGTGATCACGATGCAGCCCACGCCATCGTCGCGGTCAGCCTTGGTCAGCGCGTCGATCAACTCGTGCGAAAGCTGAGTGTTCAGCGCGTTCAGGGCCTTGGGCCGGTTCAGCGTGACCAGCAGAACCCGGCCCCGTTGTTCGGTCAGGATGGTGTCATAGGTCATGTCCGTGCCCCCCGCAAAAAGTTGATGATGCCCGAGAAATCCGTGCCGCCATGGCCCTGTGCCGCGAACAGTCCGTAAAGCTGCGCTGCTTCGGCACCCAGCGGGGTTTGCGCCCCGCGCGACAGTGCCGCCTCTTGCGACAGACGCAGGTCCTTCAGCATCAGTGCGGTGGCAAAGCCGGGCTTGTAGCCATTGTTGGCAGGCGATGTCGGCACCGGGCCGGGCACCGGGCAATAGCTGTTGACCGACCAGCACTGCCCAGACGATGTCGAGAGCACATCGAACAGCGCCTGATGCTCCAGCCCCAGCTTTTCGCCCAGCGCAAAGGCCTCGGCTGCGCCGATCATCGAGATGCCCAGCAGCATGTTGTTGCAGATCTTGGCCGCTTGCCCCGCACCCGCACCGCCACAGGGCACCACGCGGCCCGCCATCGGTTGCAGAAAGGGTGTGCCCTTGGCCAAAGCCTGCGCTGTGCCGCCCACCATGAAAGTCAGTGTTCCGGCCTCGGCCCCGCCGGTCCCGCCCGACACCGGCGCGTCCAGCGTCAAACAACCCTTGTCGGTCAGCAACTGATGCGCGGCGATGGCGCTGTCCACGTCGATGGTGGAACTGTCGATCAGCACGGTGCCGGGGGTGACCGCTGCGGCAATCTGGCCCCAGACCTGTTTCACCAGCGCGCCGTTGGGCAGCATGGTGATCACGGCATCCGCGCCGGTGACGGCAGCGGTCAGATCGTCAAACGGCGTTGCGCCGCGCGCGGCGGCACCGTCGCGCGCCGCTTGGCTCAGATCAAAGCCGCGCACTTGATGCCCGGCTTTCACCAGATTTCCGGCCATCGGGCCACCCATGTTTCCAAGGCCGATAAAAGCGATTGTCGCGGTCATGTTTTTCCTCTCTCTCACTTCCGGGTTCAGCGGGTGAACAATGCAGTGTCGGTACTGGACGCTTCGCCAAGCGGCGGCAGCGTCACCTCGGCCAGCGTTGCGGGCACCCATTTGGGGTTGCGGTCCTTGTCAATCACCGCCGCGCGCACGCCTTCCTGAAAATCCGGGCGCTGCAACATGACATTGGCGGCGACAAGTTCGCGGGCCAGACAGTCGTTCAGGCTGCCGCTGGTGCGTGCCGCCCGCAGCAGGGCCAGCGCGATCTTCAGACTGGTGGGCGATTTCATCTTGAGGGCCTTCAGGGTGTCCCGCGCGAATTCGGTATCTTGCGCTGCAAGAGCCGCGAAAATCTCCTCGACCGTGTTGGCGCAAAAGGTGGCGTCGATCAGGGCGCGGGTTTCGCCAAGGGCCGAGGCCGGGACGGGATCGGTCAATGCGCCGATAGCGTCCCCGACAACCGCGCCCGTCACCCCGGCGGGCAGGGCGGCCAAGGCGGCGATCAGCCCCGCAAGCCGGTCCGCCGGCACG
>JANLQT010000653.1:0-2209 GCA_031368035.1 Rhodobacterales bacterium
ATGCTCGTAGGACAAGTCCGGCCGGGAGAAGGGGAAGTCCGGCCGTCAGCCGATTTGTGCAACAGAGCCGCTACAGGCCCAGCGAAGGCGCCGCCCTGCTACCGCATCACATCCATCTGGATTCGAGCGTCCCGCACATCCTGATGGCACAGTCAGATTAATCAGGCTTGCCAAGCTCGCGCTGCCCGGTGCGTCGCTTCTCCACAAGACCCCCTAATTTACTTGATAGTAACCAAGCAGCAGGACACGAAGACAGCCGTCATTCCTCAAGCAAACCTTAACAGATCAGTCTAATCTGACAATGCCGGTCTGACAGATTGCCATTGCAGGGAAACTTTGACGAGTTCGCATTTGTCCGACAGTATCTGTCTACCGGTGCGCGGTTTTCCGGCCTATGAGCCCGTCCAGGCGGACGCGTTTCATCCGCGCTTGGGAGGGTGGTCACGGACAAGGACCAAGGCAAGGCGGTTGGTGGTTCCAATCAACCGACTTGCCTGAAGTGAGTATTCTTGCCACCAATACAAGGATTGGCTGCAATGCACAGGGACGACCCGATGAGTGGCCTGCCACGCCCCGCTCTGTCTTGGACACAAAAGCCGTGATGCCCGCCTTTGCCCGACGCCGCTCTTGTCTGGCTGTTCCCGGCGGATCCGAAAAGATGCTGCGGAAGTCCATCGATCTTGCGGCGGACGAGATCGTTCTTGATCTTGAAGACGCGGTGGCCGCCGATCACAAGGCCGCGGCGCGCCTGATGGTCGTCGGGGCCCTCTCAGCCAGGCAGTTTGCCGGTCGGCAAGTGGCGGTTCGTGTCAATGCGATTGGCACGCCCTGGTGCCATGCCGACGTGATCGCGCTTGCCGGGCTGGACCATCCTGGCCTGACGCTGGTCCTGCCCAAGATCGAGACGCCGGGAGACCTCGCCTTTGCCGATCGGCTGCTGTCGGGGCTTGAAGCCGAGCATCCGCGCGCGGTGCCGATCGGGCTTCAGATCCTTATCGAAACGGCCGCCGGTCTTGCCAACTGCGCGGTTCTTGCCAGGGCCAGTGCGCGAGTGCAAAGCCTGATCATCGGGTACGGCGATCTGGCGTCGTCGCTGGGACGGCAGGCGGGCTTATCGTGGGGCTTTGCACAGGAAACTGTGCTTGTGGCTGCCCGCGCCCATGGTCTGCAAGCCCTGGATGGCCCGAACTTCGCCCTCGCCCCCGATGACGGCGCCCTGCGGCGCGATGCCGAGGCGGCGGCGGCGCTTGGTTTTGACGGCAAATGGGCCATTCACCCCGATCAGATCGGGCCCATCAACACGGCCTTCACGCCAGCCGGGGCCGAGGTGCGCCGGGCGCGCGGGATCCTTGCCGCCCTGGACGCCGCCGGGCAGTCCGGCAGCGGTGTGGTCGCCTTTGAAGGCGAGATGATCGACGAGGCCATGCGGCCGGGGGCCTTGCGCATGATCGCCAGGGCCGGGGACCTGCCGTGACGGATCCGGATGGCCCCTTTTTTGACGATCTGAGCCTGGGCGACCGCTTCGATGCCGCCCCTGGGATGGAGCTTAACCTCGGGGTTGCTGCCGTTCATCATTCGATCCTGGGCGGCCGCCTGCGCCTGCCGCTCGAACCAGCCCTGGCGGCGCAGGTCACGGGCCGCGCTGGCACAATGGCCTCACCCGGGCTGGTCTGCGATATCGCCATCGGACAGTCCTCGGTGGTCACGCGGCGGGTCATCGCCAACCTGTTCTACCGCGGCCTCGCCTTCCTGCGCGCGCCGGAAATCGGTGACACACTGCACACCACGACCACCATCGTCGGGCTGCGCCCTGTCACCGCAAGGCCCGACCGACCGCCCCGAGGACTGGCGGTCCTGCATATCGAAACCCGCGATCAGCGGGACCGGAAGGTGCTCGACTTCCATCGCTGCGCCATGCTGCCGAGCCGGACCGAATCCCGTGGCGATGCCGTTGGGCTGGTGGATCTGCCACCCTCGACCTTCACTACGGTACAGCTGTCGGCTGCTGTCGCGGACTGGGATATTGCAGCGGCGGGTCGCATCGCTCCGGTCTTTGCCGATCTCGCACCCGGGATGGTGTTCCGCATCGACGGCGGCGACGTGGTGTCGAGTGCCCCCGAACTGGCGCGGCTGACGCTGAATGTCGCTGCCATCCATCATGACCGGACCAAGACGCCCACGGGCAAAAGGCTGGTTTATGGCGGCCATA
>JANLQT010000426.1:0-8488 GCA_031368035.1 Rhodobacterales bacterium
GCGTTCAAACTGGGCGCGTTCAGGATTGATCGCTGCGCCATGCCAGCCACCTCCGCTCCAGCGGGCCAAGGCCGAGGTGTTCCAGCACCATCACCAGCGCGACGAACACAGCGGTATAGGCAAGGATGGCGGGCATGTCGAAGAACTCGAAGAACAGCGACAGGCGGAAGCCGACGCCGCTGTCGGACCCCAGCACTTCGAACACCAGCACGATTTTCCAGACCAGCGACAGGCCGGAGCGGGCCGAGGTGAGCAGATAGGGCGTCAGTTGCGGCAGGTAGATCAGCCGCAGACGGTCGGCCCGGGGCAGGCGGAAGGCATCGGCAAATTCGTCGAAAGCGGGGTCAAAGCTGCGCACGCCCTGGCGGATGTTGGAAATTACCAGCGGCACCTTGTTCAGCACCACGGCAAGGATCAGCGCGGTGTCGGTCAGGCCCAGCCAGATGAAGCACAGAATCGCGATGACGATGGCGGGCAGGTTCAGCCCGACCACCACAAGGTTCAGGAACATCCGGTCCAGCAGGCGGACGCGCCCCAGCGCCAGCCCCGCCGCCGTGCCGATCACCATGGCGATGACGAAGCCAAGGCCGGCGCGCAGCAGGGTGACGCTGAAATCCTCGACCAGATGCCCGGTCGTTGCCAGCACCCAGATTTGCCGCAGCACCACAAGCGGCGTCGGCAGGAAGCGCGAAGCCATCATCATGGCCAGCCCTTGCCACGCCACCAGCAGCCCCGCAAACACTGCCCAGCCCGGCCAGCTTTCCGGCAGGTCTGACCGCTGTTTCATGCCCCGGGCCCAGCCGGGGTCACTTGCGATAGCCGGCCCAGAATGTGCCATCGGCCAGCTCGGATTTGCCAGAGGTCAGGTCCGCGCCGCCGAATTTGGCCAGCAGCGCAAAGGTTTGCCTGGCAGCGTCAATATCGGCGTCGGTATAGCTGGTCACGATGCCGGCACGGTAGCCGTCCCGCAACGCGATGAACAGCGCGTCGTCATCGACCTTCATCACGGGGCGGATCTTGTCCCAGATCGCGTCATCGGTCAGCAGGACCTGCTTGGTGGCAAAGGACGCGTCCAGATAGTTCTTGATCGCCTCCGGCTTGTCGGCAGCGAATTTCTCGGAAAACACCCAGCCCAGCAGGGGCGGCGTCCTGGACACGCCAAGGTCCTTCAGCATGTCGGGAACCGAAATGACCTGTGTTGCCCCGGCCACCGCCGCCCGGGCGTTGAAATGCCAGAAGTTCAAGGTCGCGTCCGCCTGCCCACCGGCAAGCTGCTCGTTCACCAAGGGCGGCGCGCCGAAGTTGGTGGTGACGTCCTTGGTCAGATCGCCCCCGGTCTTGGCGGCGTAATAGGCCTGCAGGATCAGATAGCTTTTGTCCACCGGCCCGCCCGCAGCGGCCAGCGTTGCGCCTTTCAGATCGGCCACGCTTTTGACCTTGCCATCCGGCATCACCATCAGCCCGCCCACGGCCAGCGAATGTGGCACGAAGGTGAAATCCGCGCCCTGGTTGCGTTGCAGCGAGGTCCAGACGAAATCTGACAGGATCACATCCACTGCGCCCGATTGCAGCGCGACTTGCCCTGCCTTGCTGTCGGCCACTTCACGGATCTTCAGCTTGACGCCGTTCTTTTCGTCCAGCTTCAGCTCTTGCATCGCGGCGGCTTCCCACGCTGCCGTGCCGCCCGCTTGCAGGGCCACCCGGACTTCCTTGGGCGGCGGGCTGAACGCGGAAAGGCCCGTCCAGGCCACCGCCATTGCTGCCACCAGGGTCATTCCCTTGATCCAAGCCCGCATCGTATCCTCCCCACCAAAGCTGGTGCGTCCCATTTGCCAAAATGGCTAACACGAAGCCCCATTGCCATTCCTAATGTTGAACATTCCAAGGTGCAATTTGACCCGGTGCCCCCGATGGGTCGAAATGGCGCGATGGGATGAGGCAACGCACCGGGAGGGGCTGTGATGCGCAATTTGCTGGCGATAATGGCCATTGGGCTGTTGCCTTTTGGCGCGGCTGCCAAGGACAATCTGGCGTCGGACCCGACCGACTTGCCGGATCTGGAACTGCACGAGGATCTCTCGATCAGCCAGACCGAGTATCACGTTGAAACCGGCAAGGCTTATCGGCTGGTGGTCAAGTCGGACGGCGGCGAGGGCTTTGCCTTCCGCGCGCCGGACTTCTTTCAACAGGTGTGGATCAACGGTGTGTCGGTCGAAGGTCTGACGATCAAGACCACCTCCCTGACCGAACTTAAGTTTGAAGATGACGGCGGCCAGGCCACGATCCTGTTCGTGCCGATCCGTCCCGGCAAGTTCAGCTTCTGGGTCGAAGGCTATCAGACCCGCGGCATGGCCGGCGATTTCGTGGTGGAGTAAGGGCGGATCATGCGGAACCTTCTGATTTCGGCCGCACTGGCCCTTGCACTTGCTGGCGGCGCCTTTGCGCAGGGCACCGGGCTGATCTTTGTCAGTCTGGAGCGTGGCAATCAGGTGGTGGTCTTGAACCCCGATCTGACGGTGAACACCCGGATCGACACCTCGCGCCGGCCGCGCGATCTGCATTTCAACAAGGATCATACGCTGCTGTATGTGGCCTGTGGCGACGACGATTCCATCGACGTGATCGACGTGGCGACGCTGAAAGTGGTGGATTCGATCCCCACCGGCCCCAGCCCCGAGATGTTCACCTTCAGCCCTGATGAAAGCCAGATCTTCGTCTCGAACGAGGAGGATTCGGTGATGGAGATGATCGAGGTTGCCTCCAAAACCGTGGTGGACCGGGTGCCGACCGGGGCTGAACCGGAAGGCGTGATCAACTCGGTCGATGGCAAGTATATCTTCGTCACCTCGGAAGTGGCGGACATGGTGCATGTGGTGGACCGGGAAAAGGCGGCGGTGGTCAAGAATATCGTCGTGGGCACAAGGCCGCGCCGCTTCGTGGTGACGCCGGATGGCAGCGAGTTGTGGGTCAGCGATGAATTGTCCAGCGAAGTGCATGTGATCGACATTGCGACTTTGGCGGTCAAGGACGATCTGACCTTCATCCCGCCGGGCTTCCGCCCCGAGGATGTGACGCCGGTGGGCATGACCATCACCAAGGATGGCTCCAAAGTGCTGATCACCTTGGGCCGGGCGAACCATCTGGCGATCATCGACGCCAAGACGCGCAAGGTGCTCAGCTATGTGCTGGTTGGCAGCCGGGCCTGGGACGTGGACCTGAGCAGCGACGAAAAGACCGCCTATGTCACCAACGGGCTGTCCGATGACATCACGATCGTGGACATGGCGTCGATGGAGCCGGTGCAATCCCTGCCGGTGGGCCGCACGCCGCACTCGATCCGGGTGGATGATTGAGATGCGAATACTGGCGCTGGTCCTGGCCCTGGCTGCACTCCCCGCCCTGGCGGACGAGATGAAGATCGGCCATCTGAGCCTGGTGAAGGACCCGCGTTATACCCAGGATTGGGGCTATGCGCGGCTGATCACGCCGCCGCCGGTGATCACCGCGGATGCGGCGCGGATGGCGGTGACGGACCTGAGTTTCACCACTGATGCCGTCGGGTTGACGGTGACGCTGGACGCGCAATCGGTCGCCGAGGCCGATTTGGTGGCGACTGCGCAGGCGATGGTGGCCGCTGGAGACAGCTATCTTGTGCTGGACCTGCCGGGCGCTGATGTGACGGCGGTGGCCGAGGCGCTGAAGGATCAGCCGGTGCTGCTGGTGAACGCCACCGCGCCCGAGGATGCTTTGCGCACTGCCTGCTGGCCCAACGTGGTCCATTCCGGCCCGTCTCAGCGGCAACTGATGGATGCCTTCGTGCAATACCTGCGCTACATGAACTGGATGAATGTGCTGGTTCTGGTGGGCGAGGACCCGGCCGACGCCGGGATTGCCGATGCGTTTCAGGCGGCGGCTGACCGGCTGCGTTTGACCGTGGTGGACCGTCGCACCTTCACTTTGGCCGCGAACCCGGACAACCGCATGGCCAACAACATTCGCCTGCTGACCAGCGGGGCCGAGTATGACGTGGTGTTCGTGGCCGACAGCCGCGGCGAGTTTGGCCGCTATATCCCGTTTGCCACGCAAGAACCGCGCGCCGTCATCGGCTCTGTCGGTCTGACGGCAGGGTCCTGGCACTGGGCGCTGGAACAGGACGGGGCGACGCAGGTGTCCTCGCGGTTTGACAAGCTGACCCACCGGAAGATCCAGCCCGCCGACTGGGACGTGTGGATCGCGGTGAAGTCGCTGATCACCGGGGTGACGAAAGTGCCGCAGCCGGATCCGGTCACGGTAAGGGCGTTTTTGACCTCGGATAAGTTGAGGCTTGACGGATCGAAAGGTGTTACGCTCAACTACCGGCCTTGGGATGGGCAGATGCGGCAGCCGATCACTTTGGCCACCAGCGACGCGGTGATTGCCGAGGCGCCGGTCGCGGGCTTCACGCACCAGACCAACACGCTGGACACTTTGGGAACCGACGAGGCAGAATTCGTTTGCAACTGACCGGACAGCATCTGGCGCTGGGGCTTTGGGTCATCACCGAGCGCGAACTGGCCAAATTCATGCGGCAGCGCGAGCGGCTGCTGTCGGCGCTGGTGCGCCCGTCGCTGTGGCTGATCGTGTTTGCAAGCGGTCTGCATGACCTCTTGGGCGTGTCGATCATCCCGCCCTACAAGACTTATACGACCTATCAGGAGTATATCCTGCCCGGCCTTCTGGGCATGGTGGTGCTGTTTCAGGCCATGCAATCGGCGCTGTCGCTGGTCTATGACCGGGAATCGGGCGTGATGCGGGTGATGCTGGTGACGCCCTTGCCGCGGCCCTGGCTGCTGTTCGGCAAGATCCTCGCCGCGACCGTGCTGGCCTTGGTGCAATGCGCGGCGTTCCTGCTGGTAGCGCTGGCCTTCGGCATCCATTTGCCCTGGGCCACGATGGCCTGGATCATTCCGGCGCTGATCGCGGCGGGGCTGATGCTGGGATCGATCGGGCTGGTGGTGTCGGTCTATACCCGCCAGATCGAGAATTTCGCCGGCATGATGAACTTCGTGATCTTCCCGATGTTCTTTTTGTCTTCCGCCCTCTACCCGCTGTGGAAACTGCGCGAGGCCGGGGCGCAGGTGATCTGGTGGCTGGCAGTCGTGAACCCGTTCACCCATGCCGTGGAACTGGTGCGCTTTGCCGCTTACGGCAAGTTCAACGCGGTGTCCTGTGCGGTGGTGGTGGGGGTCGGGCTGGCGGCGTTTGCCTTGGCGGCGCGGGGTTACAACCCGCTGATCGGCACGATCGGGTCGATCAAGCGCGACTAAGCGGCACCGCGCCGCTCTGCTTTTCCCATTCACAGAAGCGACAAATATCCCGCGGGGGTTTGGGGGCGCGAAGCCCCCATCCTCTGTCTTCACAAAAGCCGTGCGAAGCTCCGCTGCTTCACCGCCAGAAGCCGGGTGAGGCGTGTCAGCCCCGGCGCCGGGCCAGGGTCAATCCCAGTCCCGCCAGCCCGACCAGCAGCGCCCCGGCCAGAATCGCTCCGACCAGCCAGCGCGCCCAGCGCAAGGGTTCCAGATCCGCGCCGAACCAGCCGTGGGTCCCCCACAGCAGCACCCGGCCACGCTGGCCATCACTGGCACCCAAAAATACGGTCCGGCCAAGATCAACCTTTTGCGAGGTGTCATTCATCCAGACCGTGACCTGATGGCTTTGTCCCGGCGTCATCGTCCCCAGTTCGATCACCTGCATCCCGGTCGAGGCGGTCACGACGGGCGCCTTGGCGCCGTCCACCTCGGCCAGCATCGCGCCGGGCACGCTCAGCGCCACATCCCCCGCCGCCGTGCCGCTGCGGATGCTGCCGGTCAGCGAGCGGCGAAACGTGCCGATGTCCAGCATGGCCGAAAGCTCGGGGATGTCATGCATCATCGACTGCACCACGGTCACACTCATCAGGCGCGGCAGGACGATGTCTTTCACCTTCTTCATCACATCGGGCTTCAGCGTCAGGCGCATGGCGATATCTTCGTCCATGCGCCGCTTCAACTGATCCGACATGAAGCCTGCCACGCGGTCGGGATCGACCCCGAAGCCATTTGGCACCGGAAAATCCTGCACCGTGAGTTCCGCCTGCAAAGCGGGCGCGAACAGGCCGCGCGCTTGACCCGACAGTACCGAAAGGCCCAGACCTGCGGACAGGATCAGGCACAAAGACAGAAGAACCGGCCAGAACCGCATGGTTGCCCCTTCAAGGTCCGGTGATCCTAGCCGGGCCTTTCATTGGAAAAACCGATAGCCCTTATAGGGTCAGCTGCGCAGAGAACTCGGCGGTCGCCCGAACTTTCGGCAAAAAGCCCGCGTCAGGGCCGAGGCCGAGGAAAAGCCGCAGCGCAGGGCCACTTCCGCCAATGGATGCCTGGTGTCGGTGACCATCCGCCGCGCCGCTGCCAGCCGCAGCGACAAGGCATGCCCCGCTGGAGTGGTGCCGAAGGCGGCGCGGAACAGCATCTCCAGCCGCCGGGACGACAGCCCAACGGCGCGGGCGGTGGCCGAGGCGGGTTCGGGCGCGTCAATCCGCGCCTCCATCCGCGCGAGTGCTTGCGCCACGCGGGGGTCAAGGCGGGGGTCGGCGGCGGGGCGTTCGGGCGGGGCGATCTGGGGGTCCGATCCGGGGCGCGGCGTGGTTAGGAAACTCGCCGCGACCTGCCGCGCCACGGACGGGCCGTGACGCGCGGCGATCAGGTGCAGCATCATTTCTGCCGCCGGAGCCGCGCCACTGGCGGTAAAGCATTTGCCAGAGGTCACCCAGCGGACGGGCACCACGTCCACGCCGGGATAGGCGGCGGCGAAATCCTCCAGATCCTCCCAATGCACGGTGGCGCGGTGCCCATCCAGCAAACCCGCGCGGGCCAAAACCCAAGCCCCAGCGTCGATACCGCCCAGCGCCGTGAACCGGGGGGCAAGGCGGGACAGGTCGCGGATCAGCGCCGGGGTTGCGACCTCGGACTGCCGATAGCCGACGATGGCGACCAGCGCATCGGCACCTTCGGCAGCGGCCAGCGGACCGGAGGATGGCAGTTCGATGCCGCAGGTAAGCGGCACGGGCTTGCCGTCGGGCGAGACGATGCGCCAACGGAATGCCTCCCACCCTAAGTGGCGATTGGCGGCGCGCAAGGGGTCCAGCGCCGAGGCGACCTCCAGGATCGAGGCTTGCGGAAGGACCAGCAGTGCCAGGGTCAGCACTTGTGATGACGGGGTGAAGATCGTTGCGGTTTTGGCCATGCGGATTTCGTAAATCGTCAAGCGTCCATGTGCAAGCCGTCTAGGATCGCCGCAAATTGAAGGAGTTGCCCGATGCCCCTGGCCATGAACCGCGAAGTCTTCATCACCTGCGCCGTCACCGGATCGGGCGGCACGCAGGACCGGTCCCCCCATGTGCCGCGCAGCCCCGAGCAGATCGCCAAATCGGCCATCGACGCGGCCAAGGCGGGGGCGGCCATCGTCCATTGCCACGTCCGCGATCCTGAAACCGGCAAGCCCAGCCGCGACTTGAAGCTTTACCGCGAAGTCACCGAACGCATCCGGGACTCGGGCACCGATGTGGTGCTGAACCTGACGCCGGGCATGGGCGGCGATCTGCTGTTCGACGGCACTGAGAAGATGGGTGCGATGGGGCCGAAGTCCGACATGGTTGGCGCGACCGAGCGCGTCGCTCATATCGTCGAGTGTCGGCCCGAGATTTGCACGCTCGACTGCGGCACGATGAACTTCAACGAAGCCGATTATGTGATGGTCAACACCCCCGGCCTGCTGCGCGACATGGCCAAGCGGATGACGGCGGCAGGGGTTCGCATTGAAATCGAAGCCTTCGACACCGGCCATTTGTGGCTCGCCAAGGAACTGGTGAAGGAAGGCGTGATCCCCGAACCCGTGCTGGTGCAACTGTGCATGGGCGTGCCATGGGGCGCGCCGGATGATCTGAACACGTTCATGGCGATGGTGAACAACGTGCCCGCAGGCTGGCATTACTCGGCCTTCGCCATTGGCCGGAACGAGATGGCCTATGTCGCGGCGGCTACCCTTGCGGGCGGCAATGTCCGCGTCGGGCTGGAGGATAACCTCTGGCTCGACAAGGGCGTGCTGGCGACCAACGCGCAACTGGTGGAGCGGGCGGTGGATATCGTGACGCTGATGGGCGCGCGCATCCTGACGCCGTCCGAAGTTCGGGCCAAGCTGAAGCTGGAAAAGCGCAGCCCGGTGCCGAGATGAGAGGTCTCGCGGTTCTATTCGCCCTGCTGCCGCTGGCTGCGATGGCCGACATGCAGCCCCCCGCGGGCTATGACAACAAGACCCTGCTGGGCGATTGGTTCGAGGTCGCAGCGGTCCCGAACATCCTGGAGCATGACTGCCACGGCACGAGTGTCTCCATCGCGCTGCGGCCCGAAGACAGCCGCCTCGTGATGAAGATCGCCTGCCACAAGGGCAGCGTGGACGGCAAGGTGCTGCC
>JANLQT010000674.1:0-1764 GCA_031368035.1 Rhodobacterales bacterium
GGTTCAGCACCTGGCCGCAGCCGGGCAGCACAAGCGCGATGGCCAGCACCAGAGTGGGGTTGGGCGGGGCTTTGGTCATGACTTGGCCTTTGGCGAGCGGTTGAGATCGGTCAGGTCGGTGAGCATCTGGCTGAGGCGGTCGGCAGGGAAGGGCTGCGCGCCCAGTTCGGCGTCGCGGAAGATCAGGTAATTCGTGCGGTCGGCCTCTTCTGCGAGGGTGACGAGGCGCAGGCCCTGCGGCGACAGGACCGCCTCTTTCATCGAGGGATCGCGGAACAGCGTGGCGAGGCGTGCCATCACCTCGGCCGGTGGAAGGCTGGCCGGGTCGGTGCAGCGGAGCAGGCACCCGGGCGGAAAGCCGGGGGGCACGCCAAGATCGTACGCCATCTTGTTGATGCGCGAAAAGCTTTCGAGGCCGCTGGCGCGGGCCATGATATGGGCCTCTCCCGACAGGTCCTGCGGTTCGGTCAGGGTGACCATGACCCACAGCGCGGGCAGTTTGCGGAAGATCAGGCTGTCGGGCACGGCTTGCAGATCAAAGCGCAAGCCGGCGCGCGTTCCCGCCATGCGGGCGAAGCCGGAAGGTTCGGTTCGCTGGGTCCGGTCCGTCAGCAGGGTCTCGGCGTTCGAGAAATAGCGGGCGCGCGTCCGGGTCCGGTCGGGCGCGGCGGAATAGAGCGCGCGGGCGGTCCTGATCCCCCACCAGGCGAGGGCAAGGCCAAGGGCGAGCAGGATGAGGCGGGACATTCAGGGGCCTTTCAGGAACCGGCCCGCCGGGTTGGGGCGGGCCGGGTCTGGGATCAATAGCCTTCGGGCCGGGGCCAGGGCATGGTGAACTGCGCCGCCCGTGCCACGAAGCGATAGCGCCAGAAGTGGAACCACAGCGAGGCGACGATGTAGAACGCCACCATGGCGACAAGCTGCGTGCCATAGCCGAGGAACACCGCAAAGAACGTCACCGCGCACAGGAACAACAGCACGAAAGACGGCAGCGGGTGGAATGGATGTTCATAGCCGCGCTTGATCGACCCCATCGGCCATTTCCGGCGGAACAGGATCATGTTGAGCGGCATGAACGTGTATTCCAAGAGGCCCGACAGGATCGAGAAGGTGATGACCTGATCGAGCGGCGCCCCCAGCGCAAAGGCCAGCGCGATCGGCACCAGGAACACGATGGACCGGTAGGGCGTGCGGAACTTCGGATGCACCGCGCCGAACCAGCCGGGCAGGTACTTGTCGCGGCCCATCGCGAACCAGGCGCGGGAGGCGTCGTTGATGCAGCCATTGGCCGAGGCGAGGGTGGCAAACAGTGTGCCGATGCCCAAGAGCCAGACCAGCGGACTGGAGCCGGTCAGGCGGGCCGCATCGAACAGGGGCGCGACGGAGCCGTTGGTGCCATCGCCGAGGAACTCCCACGGGATCAGGCCGGTGCAGACATACCAGGTCAGGGTGGCGGCGATCAGCAGGGTCATGATCCCGGCGAGCGTGCCGAACGGCAGCGCGCGTGCGGGGGAGCGGACTTCCTCGGCCGCTTGGGTCGTGCCTTCGATCCCGAGGTAATACCACAGGCCGAAGTGCATCGCGGCGAGGACACCGATCCAGCCATAGGGCAGGGCGGCGGGGCCGCTCATCAGTTCGGCATGGTGCATCATGCCGCCGCCGAAGATGCCGGAGGTGGCGAGGAACAGGATGATGATGGCCGAAAACGCGATGGCGGTGATGACAAGGTTGAAGGTCAGCGTGGCCAGCACGCCGCGATAGTTC
>JANLQT010000699.1:0-4411 GCA_031368035.1 Rhodobacterales bacterium
GACATCCCGGCCTCCGACCTTCGCATCGACACGATGCGCGCCTCGGGCGCCGGCGGCCAGCATGTCAACAAGACCGACTCGGCGGTTCGCATCACCCATCTGCCCACCGGCACCGTCGTCACCTCGTCGCTCAAATCCCAGCATCAGAACCGCGAGGTTGCGATGCAGGTCCTGCGCGCCCGCCTGTTCGAGGCCGAACGCGAGCGCTTGCACAACGAACGCTCGGCCAGCCGCAAGGCGCAGGTCGGCTCGGGCGACCGGTCCGAGCGCATCCGCACCTACAACTTTCCGCAAGGCCGGATGACCGACCACCGGATCAACCTGACGCTGTATTCACTGGCCCAGATCATGGACGGCAACCTGACCGAGGTGATCGACGCGCTGACCGCCCATGATCAGGCCGAAAAGCTGGCCGAGGCACAATGACACCCCGCCTGGGATCGGAGGCTTTGCGCGCCGCCCTGACCGTCTTGCGCGCCGCCGGGGTCGAGGATGCCCCCCGCGATGCCCGCCTGCTGCTCGCCCGCGCCATGGACCTGCCTGCGGATCGGCTGAGCCTGCATCTGCAAGACGCCTTGTCCGCCGAGGCCGAAGCCGCCCTCGTCCCGCTTGTGGCCGCCCGCGCCCGCCGCCAGCCCATGGCGCAGATTCTGGGCTCGCGGCTGTTCTGGGGTCATGTGTTCGAGGTTACGCCGGACACGCTGGACCCAAGGCCCGATACGGAAGTGCTGGTCGAGGCGGCAATCTCGCAGCCCTTCACCAGGATGCTCGACCTTGGCACCGGCACTGGTTGCATCCTGATTTCCTGCCTGCTGGCGATGCCAGACGCCACCGGTCTGGGCACCGACGTCTCGCCCGCTGCCTTGCAAGTGGCGCTGCGCAATGCCGCGCGCCATGGGCTTCAGGCCCGCGCAAGCCTTGCCCAGGGCAGCTGGTGGCAGGCGGTATCCGGCCACTTTGACCTGATCGTGTCGAACCCGCCCTATATTGCGGCGGATGAAATGTCCCATCTTGCGCCAGAGGTGCGCGATCATGAACCGCATCTGGCGCTGACCCCGGGCGGCGATGGTCTGGACGCCTATCGCATCATTGCCGCCGGGACTGCCGCGCATCTGACCCCCGGGGGGCGCATTTTTCTGGAAATCGGCGCGACCCAGGGCGCAGCGGTGTCGGACTTTCTGGCGGCCGAAGGGTTCACCGAACTTCGCATCCTGGAGGACCTTGACAGCAGGCCGCGTGTCGTCGCTGCGAAGAGACCCGCTCTGATGCGTGGCGGGCTCGCAACCTGAACTTTGCGCCTGAGAAACTGGACGCAGATTCCCCTTGCCCCTGTGCCCGGCCTGTGCTTTAGAAATCCTACGCAAGCGCAAGGCCTATGGCCGTTCTTGCTGCCCGCCCCGCCCGGTTGCGATGATACCCACCGGGACGCGGGGCGCTGGACCCCATTTGATCAAAGGTCAAAATGCGCTCTTCCAAGTCCCGCTCTCGCTCAAAGGCGAACCGTCCGCGTACACTCGGCAACATCGTCAACCGCGTTTTCGACAGTTCCGGCCCCGATGGCAAAGTTCGCGGCACCCCCGCCCAGATCATCGAGAAATACCAGTTTCTCGCCCGCGACGCCCAGTTGTCCAACGACCGGGTCGGCGCCGAGAACTTCCTGCAACATGCCGAGCATTACACGCGGATGCTGGCCGAAGCGATGCGCGAGATGCAGGCCGAACAGGACGCGCGCCAGCAATACACCCAGGCCAACCCCGGCAATCAGGGCTATCAGGGTGGCAATGCCGGCGGCGGCAATCCGAACCCCAATTCGGGCGGCTATGCGGGCGGCAACCAAAACGGCAACCAGAATGGAAACCAGAACGGCAATCGTGATGGAAACCGGGATGGACAACGTGATGGTCCGCGTGAAGGCCAACGTGAAAACCGGTACGAGCCGCGCCGCGATGACCGCTATGACCGGTCCAGCGACACCGCCTCGGGCCTTGGCCCGGTGATCGGGGCCGATGACGATGCCGAGACTGGCCCCGTGCCGACGCCGGAGGCCGCCATTGCCGAGCCGCGTTTTGACCGTAACCGTCAGGACAACGCCCGTCAGGACAACCAACGTCAGGACAACCAACGTCAGGACAACCAACGTCAGGACAATGCGCGACAGGACCGGGGCGAGCAGCGCTCTGAACCGCGTTACCCCCAGGCCGCCGCGCAACCCGCACCGCAAGCCGCCGCGCCAGCGCCCTCTCAAGAACCGTCCCAGCCGCGCCGCGCGCCTCGCCCCTATCCGCCGCGCGCGCGCGCAGCAAGCACGGCAAGCGAGGATCAGCCCGGCCTGCCGTCCTTCATCACCGACCCGATCATCGCAGCGCCCGAACCGGCGCTTGTC
Source organism: Rhodobacterales bacterium (assembly GCA_031368035.1). Lineage (GTDB taxonomy): Bacteria > Pseudomonadota > Alphaproteobacteria > Rhodobacterales > Rhodobacteraceae > Stagnihabitans. The sequence continues at coordinate 2,384 of JANLQT010000699.1, forward strand.
GCGGCCGAGCCAGCCGAAAAGCCCAAGGCCACCCCGCGTCCGCGCAAACCCGCTGCGCCGAAAGTCGCAAGCGCGCCTGCGGAATCGGCCGAACCCAAAGACGAGTGATCCGCCGGGGGCTAAGGGTCAGCCCTTGACCAATCGGGCAAGGGCGCAAAACGCTTCAAGCCCGATTTCTTCCGCCCGCGCCGTGGGCGGAATTCCGACACTAACCAGCGCCGCTTCAAGGTCGGGCAACAGCCCTCTCAGGCTGGACCGCAGCATCTTGCGCCTTTGGCCAAAGGCCTGCGCGGTGATCCGCAGCAGCGTCTTTTCGTCAGCGACAAAGCGTGGTGCGTCCAGCCTTTTCAGATGCACCACCGCCGAATGGACCTTGGGCGCGGGTGTGAAAGCCTCGGGCGGCAGGGTCAGCACGATCTTGGCATCGCAGCGCCACTGCGCCAGCAGCGCCAACCGCCCGTAATGCTCGGTCCGGGGCTTGGCGACAATGCGCTCGGCCACTTCCTTCTGGAACATCAGCGTCAGGCTGATCCAGAACGGCGGCCAGACCTGCGGTGTCAGCCAGCGGATCAGCAGTTCCGTGCCAACATTGTAAGGCAGGTTGGCGATCACCCGCACCGGGGGCATCAGCAGCGCCGAGGTGTCGAGGTCCAGCGCATCACCCAGCATCACCGTCAGCCGCCCCGGATAGACCGCCGCAATCTCCTCCAGCGCCGGAATACAGCGCGGGTCCTTTTCCACCGCCACGACATGCCGCGCGCCTTCGACCAGAAGGCCACGCGTCAGCCCGCCCGGGCCGGGACCCACCTCCAGCACATCGCAGGCCGACAGATCCCCGGCCGAGCGGGCGATTTTGGCGGTCAGGTTCATGTCGAGCAGAAAGTTCTGTCCCAACTGCCGCTTGGCAACCAGATCATGCGCCGCGATCACTTCGCGCAGCGGCGGCAGGCCGTCGATCGTGGCCATTCAGCGCCGCCCGGCGCCCGATGCAGACATCATCGCGCTCCTCAGCCCCATCACAGAAGCCATAAATATCCCACGGGGGTTTGGGGGTGTGAAACCCCCAATCTTCCTGATGTAAAAGGCGTGGCGCAGCCGCAATTGCTTCACGTCTGGCAACCGCCTTGCGCCCGCGCGAAGGCCATTTTCGCCGCCAGCCTAAGCGCGGCAATGGTGCTGTCCGGCCGCGCGATGCCCTGGCCTGCGATGTCGAAGCCGGTGCCATGGTCGGGCGAGGTGCGAACATAGGGCAGGCCCAGTGTCACGTTCACGCCGCCGTCAAAATCCAGCGTCTTGATCGGGATCAACGCCTGATCGTGATAGGCGCAGATTGCGGCGTCATATCCGGCCCGCGCCCGGTCGTGAAACATCGTGTCGGCGGACAGGGGGCCGCGCAGATCGAAGCCTTCGGCTTGCAGGCGGGCGATCACCGGTTCCATCACCTCGATCTCTTCGCGCCCCATCAGGCCGCCTTCGCCGGCATGCGGGTTCAGCCCGGCCACCGCGAGCCGGGGCCGTTCGATGCCAAAATCGCGGACCAGCCCGGCATGGGTCAGCCGGATGACGTCCTCCAGCAATTCTGCTGTCAACAGGCGCGGCACTTCGGCCAGCGCGACATGGATCGTCGCTGGCACGACACGCAGCCGCTCGGACGCCAGCATCATCACCACGCGCGCAACCCCCGCCAGATGCGCGAGGAATTCGGTATGCCCCGGAAAAGCGAAGCCCGCACCATCCTTCAGTGCCTTCTTGTGGATCGGCAGAGTGCAAAGCGCCCCGGCCTTGCCCATTCGGGCCAGCGTTGCAGCGCGAGCTATCACGTCGATCACGCCTTGGGCGTTCTTCAGGTCCGGCGCCCCCGCCAGGGCGGGGGCTTTGAAATCATGTCGCAGCACCGGCAGGATTGCGGGCGGGATATCGGTGGCCTCACTGGGCGACAGCACCTCACGCCAGCGGGTGCCAGGGGCCAGATGACGCGGATCGCCCATCCAGGCGAAGGGCAACTCGGCACCCAGGGCAAGCCGCGCC
>JANLQT010000706.1:0-2959 GCA_031368035.1 Rhodobacterales bacterium
GGCCACCGAAACCTCGCGCCGCACGCCCGAAACTTCGGCCAGCGCCATCTGGCGGCCTGGATCGGTGATCGCGATGAACTGTCCCGGTATGCCAAGGCACATCTTGCCGCCCCCCTAACCTGCCCGCCGCAGCGTCTTTTCCACCAGCTTCGCGCGCAGCCAGTCCGTCCAGGCCTCCATGCCCTCGCCGGTGCGCGCCGAAACCCGCAGGATGTCGATCTTCGGATTGATCCGCCGCAGGTTGGCCTCGTAAGCCGGCAAATCGGCGTCACAATAGGGCGCAAGGTCGGTCTTGTTCAAGATCGCCAAACTGGCGGCGGTGAACATATCTGGGTATTTCAACGGCTTGTCCTCGCCTTCCGTCACCGAAAGCACCGCGACATTGGCATCCTCGCCCAGATCGAAGGCGGCCGGGCAGACCAGATTGCCGACGTTCTCGATGAACAGAAAACTGCCGGGGCGCAGCGACAGATGCTCCATCGCATGGCCGACCTGACCTGCGTCCAGATGGCAACCCTTGCCGGTGTTGATCTGAAACGCCTCGGCCCCCGTCGCGCGGATGCGGTCCGCATCGTTCGAGGTTTGCTGATCCCCCTCGATCACCGCCAAGGGCGCCGCGCCCAGCCTCTCGATCGTCCGGCACAGCAATGTCGTCTTGCCCGACCCGGGCGACGACACCAAGTTCACCGCGTAAGCCCCCAAACCCCGCAGCACGCGGCGGTTGGCGGCGGCAAGCGCGTTGTTCTTCGACAGGATATCGGTTTCAACCTCGATGATTCGGGTCTGGGTCAGCCCGGCAATCGAAACCCCTGCCGCCTCCATCCCGAAGTGATGGTGGTGCCCATGCCCGTGCCCGTGGTCATGCGCGTGGTCATGCGCATGCCCGGGGGAGGCGCCAAACTCTGCCGTCTCACCGCAACCGCAGACCAGACACATCAGACCACCTCCAGATTCTTGATCCGCATTTCGTCGCCGCCTTCGGGCAAGAGCCGCTCACCCCCGCAGATCGGGCAGGGCGCCAGCCGATCCACAAGCGTCACCGTCTGCCGGCAGTCATAGCACAGGGCGCGGCCCGGCAGGTCGATGATTTCAAGTTGCGCGCCCTCGGCCAGCGTGCCGCGCATCACCGCGTCAAACCCGAAGCGCAGCGCACCCTGTTCGACAGCGGCAAAGGCGCCGATTTCCAGCGTGATCCGGCGCACGGCGGTAAAGCCGTGTTCGCGGGCCTGATCTTGGATCACTCCCAGAATCCCCTCGCAGATGGAAACCTCGTGCATCGGGCCTCAGAACATCGCCAAACGCGCGAACGGTCCATGATCTTGATCAACAAGGCAAGCGTTGCGCCGCCGCAACCAGCGCCTGACCCAGCGCAAGTCCGCCGTCATTGGCCGGGCTGCCCCGGTGCAGCAGCACCGGCACCCCAGCCAGCGCGCGCAAGGTCATCGTCAGCAAAAGCGCGTTCTGGAAGCATCCGCCCGACAGCGCTACTGCTTTGGCGGCCCCACTTTGCACCAACTGACGCGCCGGGCCGGCAAAGGCCTCTGCGACGCCGGCATGAAATCGCGCCGCCATTCGGGCCGGAGACACCATCGCCGATCTGTCCCGCGCCCAGGCATGGAACAGCGGACCCGGGTCGATCTGCGCGCCGGGGGTCATCGGATAGGGGTCCGCCAGACCCCCGTCTTGCCCGGCCAGCGCCTCCAGTCGCATCGCGGCCTCGCCTTCATAGCTTTGCGCGCCGGGCGTCAGGCCCAGAGCGGCGGCAAAGGCGTCGAACAGTCGTCCCATAGACGAGGACATCGGCGCATGCGTGTCGGACTTGGCGACCTGCCGCAGCAGGGCCAGCGGCAGGTCCGGATAAAGCTGCTCCATCGCGGCGCCAAGCCCCGCCTGATCCAGCCGCGCCAGCAGATTGCGGGCGGGTTCCAGCGCCGCCTTGTCACCGCCGATCAAGGGGGCAGGGGTCAGACTGGCGATGCGGGAGAAGCCACGGTAGTCGCCCAGCAGCACCTCGCCGCCCCAAAGCGCACCGTCGCTGCCAAGGCCCAGCCCGTCCAGCACGATTCCCGCCACCAAACCGCCATCCCTCGGCCAAAGGTTGTCGGCCAGACAGGACGCCAGATGCGCGTGATGGTGCTGCACCGGCACCAGCCGCAGCCCGCGCCCGGCGGCATAAAGCGACGAGCGATACCCCGGATGCAGATCGCAAGCGGCAAGCGTCGGGCGGTGGCCCAACAAAGCCGCATAATCGGCATCGGCGCGCTGGTATGCCGCCCAGGCAGCCGGGTTGTCCAGATCGCCCAGATGGTGCGACAACAGCGCCCGCCCGCCCTTCACCAGGCAAAGCGAGGCCTTGGTCTGCCCGCCATAGGCCACGACTTCCGGCGCATCCCCGAACCCCGGCGGCAGGGGCACGGTCGCAGGCGCAAACCCGCGTGCGCGGCGCAACACCATCGGGCCGCTGGGTGCGATCTGCATCACGCTATCGTCCAGCCGCCGCGCGATATCGCGGTCATGCATCAGAAACGCATCCGCAATTTCCCCCAGCTTTTCAACCGCTTCCCCGTTGCCGATGACCTGAGGCTCCCCAGAAACGTTGCCGCTGGTCATCACCAACGGGCCGCCGAACGCCGCCAGCAGCAGGTGATGCAGCGGCGTGGTGGGCAGCATCCATCCCTGCCGCGCAAGCCCCGGCGCGACACCTTCGGCAAGACCTTTACTCCCCACTTCCAGCAGCACGATCGGCGCGGCAGAACTGGCCAACGTCGCAGCCTCCGCGCCCGAGACCACAGCATGCTCTGCGATCATCGCGGCGGTTCCCATCAGCGCAAATGGCTTGGCGGGGCGATGCTTCCGCGCGCGCAGCCGGGCGACAGCGGCGGCGCTTGCGGCATCGCAGGCCAGATGAAACCCGCCAAGACCCTTGATCGCCACGATCTCTCCGGCCCGAAGCCGCGCC
>JANLQT010000710.1:0-4858 GCA_031368035.1 Rhodobacterales bacterium
CGTGCCGGAAGACCAGTTGCATCCGTTCCTGCTGATCTAATGTCCGCGCATGGTGTTTCCGTTCATCCGCCGCATCATCTCGGATGTGACGCGGGATGGCGGCTTCCCGCCGCTGAACGTGGACAACGTGGATTTCCTGCAATTGTACCGGCAGGAAATGGCCCGCCGCGCACAGGCGCCGCAGCCGATGGTGAACTGAGCCTGAGACTGAGACTGGGGCCGAAACTGGGGCCGAAATTGGGGCCAAGCGCCTAGCTGCGTTTGGCCCAGACCGCGTCTGCGCCCAGCTTGACCACGAAGGCCCGGTGCGCTGTCTCTTCCTCGGCCGTCAGGCGCGGCGGCAAGGGGGTCGGGCGCGGGCGGGCGCGAACGGTGGTGACGGCCGTTCCCTCCCCGGCCTGCGGCGCCATTTCGGCCGATAGTCCAAAGTCGGGTTGCCGGCCGCCGATCAGCTCCAGATAGACCTCGGCCAGAATTTCGCTGTCCAATAGGGCGCCGTGCTTGTCGCGCCCCGAATTGTCGACACCAAAGCGGCGGCACAGCGCGTCCAACGAGGCGGGGGCGCCGGGAAATCTGGACCGCGCAATCTGCACCGTGTCGATGGCGCGGGTGGTTTCCAGCATCGGCAGGCCGACACTGGCAAGCTCGGCGTTCAGGAATTTCATGTCAAAGGCGGCGTTGTGGATGACCAGCCGCGCCTCGCCGATAAAGGTCAGAAACTCGCGTGCCACGGCGCGGAACAGCGGCTTGCCCCGCAAGAAATCGTCCCCAAGGCCATGCACCTCGAACGCCTCTTTCGGCATCGCGCGTTCGGGGTTGAGGTATTGGTGATAGGTGCGGCCCGTCGGCAGGTGACCGACCAGTTCGACTGCGCCAATTTCGACGATGCGGTGGCCATCGGCGGGGTCCAGCCCGGTGGTTTCGGTGTCGAGCACGATTTCGCGGTGGCCGGGGTCGCGCAAGGAAGGCTCACGCATCGCGGGTCTCGCGGATATAGGCGATCAGGGCGCCGACATAGGCGCGGGCCAGATCAAGGCTCAGGGTTTCCAGAATATGGGTGGCACGGCAGCGCTTTTCGCTGTCAGCCAGTTGCCGAGACTGGATCAGGCGAAACTGATCCTCGGTCATGCCGGGGCGCGACAAGACCCGGACGCGCTGGAGTTCTGGCGGGGCGGTGACCAGAAGCGTCGCATCGCACAGCGCGTTGACGCCGGCTTCAAACAGCAGGGGCACATCCAGCACCAGAACATCGCCCTCCGCCTCGGCCAGAAAGCGGTCGCGGTCGGCGGCGACCATCGGATGCACGATGGCTTCCAGATCGGCAAGCGCCTGAGGCTGGGCGGCGAGTTTGGTCTTCAGCAGGCCGCGGTCGATGCCGCCGTCCTTCAAGGTGCCGGGAAAGCGCCGGGCGACCGCAAAAACCGCGGCCCCGCCGGGTGCGTACAGCCGGTGCACTGCGGCGTCGGCGTCCCAGATGCCCAGCCCGATTTCGGCCAGAAGCCCTGCGGTGGTGGATTTCCCCATCCCGATGGAGCCGGTCAGGCCAAGAATGAAGGCGGGCCTGCTCATGCGGACAAGACCGCCTGACGGGTCGCCTCGTCCACATCGGGGCGATGATCGAACCAGCGCTCGAACCCAGGGGCGGCCTGATGCAACAACATGCCAAGGCCGTCAACGGTGGTGCAGCCGCGTGCCTGCGCCGCAATCAACAGGGGGGTGCGCAGGGGGGTGTAGACCACATCCGTCACCACGGCATGGCGGTCCAGTGCGTCCAGCGGCACCTGGAAATCCGGCTTGCCCGGCATGCCAAGCGAGGTGGTGTTCACCACCAGTGCAGCGCCGTCCAGCATCTGACCGGCCTGCGTCCAGTCATAGACGGTCAGCTTGGCGCCGAAATCAGCGCGCAACGCCTCGGCCCGGGCCTTGCTGCGGTTGGCGACGCGGATTTCGGGGACACCGACCTCGAACAGGGCGGCGACGACAGCCCGCGCCGCGCCGCCCGCGCCCAGGATCGCGGCCGGCCCGGCCTGCGGCACCCAGGCTGGGGCATTTTGGCGCAGGTTGGTCATGAAGCCCGCGCCATCGGTATTGTCGGCATAGACCTTGCCGTCCTTGCGGAAGATCAGCGTGTTGGCAGCCCCAATCAGCGCGGCGCGGTCGGTGACGACATCGGCGAGTTGCAGAACGGTTTCCTTGTGGGGAATGGTCACATTCAGCCCGATAAATCCCAATTTCGGCAGGAATTTCAATGCCTCGGCCAGATCGGCCTGCCCGATGTCCATCGGGATGTAATGGCCCTGGATGCCATAGCGTTTCAGCCAATAGCCATGCAGCGCCGGCGAGCGGCTGTGCGCGACCGGGTGGCCGATCACACCGGCAAGGGGAATTCGCTTCAGTTCGGTCACGATGGGATCAGTCCTCGAAGCGCAAGATAGGACAGGAGTTGCAGCAGCGGCAAGCCAAGGATGGTGAAATGGTCGCCCTCGATGGCATCGAACAGGCGGATGCCTTCGGCCTCGATCTGATAGCCGCCGACCGAGCCGGAGATGGCCGGCCAGCTGCGCGCAAGATAGGCGTCAAGGTAAGGCTCCGAAAAGCTGCGCATGGTCAGCCGGGCGGTGGAGACATGCCGCCAGATCGGCGCGCCCTGGTCGTAAAGGACCGCCGCAGAATGAAGGGAATGGGTCTGGCCGCGCAGAGCCAGAAGCTGGGTGCGGGCCTCGCCCAGGGTTTCGGGCTTGGCAAAGACGGCACCGCGCAGCGACAGGATCTGGTCCGCCCCGAGCACCAGCGCGTCCGACGCGCGCTGCGCAATCTTGCGGGCCTTGATCTCGGCAAGGGCATCGGCCTGATCGTGCGGACCGGCGCCCTCTGCGGCCATCGCCTGGCGCAGCGTGGCTTCGTCGATCCGGGCGGGCTGGGAGATGACGTCCAGACCCGCCGCGCGCAGCATCGCAAGCCGCGTGGGCGACGCCGAGGCAAGGATGAACGCCTTTTGCGCTGCGGCGGGGAAGGGCAAGTCTGTGGACAAGCGCGTTTTGTTCCTGACGGCGGTTTGCGGGCGCTTTGGGCCCGGGGCGAGGAAGCGGGCTGACCGGGGCGAATGTCAAGAGCGCGGCGGCGGGACAGGGGCGGTTGCCAACAGGGGGATGGCGGCGCCGCGGGGGCTGGGGATCAACACGTCGGGCGGGATTATTTTGGGGGCGCTTTGGGAGAAATGCTGTCAAGTGTATGAATTCAGGTTATATTCCATTCGGACAAGGTTATCCTTTTCCCGTTGGACAACTTTGGGCCTGTGGAAAAGACCGGGAGGAATTTCTCTATCCCGTCACCCACAGGGCCTACTACAGCCACTTCCCAAGACTCATCCTTTTATATTTAAGGAAGAAAGGAGGCTTCCGAGATGCTGGACGGACTTCAAACGGCGCTGGCCGTGGCCTATCCTTGGGCGAAGGCGCTGCACGTGATGGCGGTGATCGCCTGGATGGCGGGGCTGTTCTATCTGCCGCGGCTGTTCGTCTATCACGTCGAGGGACTGGGCAGGCAGGGCGTGGTCCCGGGCAGCGACATGGACCTGTTGTTCCAGCATCAAGAGCGGCTGCTGCTGAAGGCGATCATCAATCCGGCAAGCGTGGCGGTCTGGGTGTTTGGCCTGTGCCTGGTGTTCACGCCGGGGATTGTGGATTGGGGGCAGGTCTGGCCCTGGACCAAGGCGGCGGGGGTGATTGGCATGACGTGGTTTCATCGCTGGCTGGCGCTGCGGCAAAAGGATTTCGCGGCGGGGCGCAACCGGGTCAGCGGGCGGCAGTATCGGTTGATGAACGAGGTGCCGACGCTGCTGATGGTGGTGATCGTTCTGTCGGTGATCGTGCGGTTCTGACCGCCCGGATTTGACGCGCCCGGGTTTGAGTCGCGTTGACTTTTGGCACGGGGCGGTTTAGGGGAACCTTAGCGCGGCCGTCCGGCCATAACGCTTTCCTGATCTATCGCTGATCTTCATGCCCCGCCTTTTGGCCCGGGCTTTTCGGATTTCCCCCATCATGACTGTTGAACACCTGAATCTTTCGGACCTTAAAGCCAAAACGCCTGCTGAACTTCTGGCGATGGCCGAGGAATGGGAGATCGAAAACGCGCCGTCCATGCGCAAGGGCGAGATGATGTTCTCGCTGCTGAAAGAACATGCCGAAGAAGGCTGGGAGATCGGCGGCGACGGCGTGCTGGAAGTGACGCAGGACGGGTTCGGGTTTCTGCGGTCCACCTCGGCGAACTATCTGGCGGGGCCGGATGATATTTATGTGAACCCGGAACTGCTGCGGCAGTATTCGCTCAGGACCGGCGACACCATCGAGGGGCTGATCCAGGCCCCGCGCGACAGTGAACGGTATTTCAGCCTGACGAAGGTCACGCAGATCAACTTCGGCGATCCCGAAAAGGCCCGCCACAAGGTGCTGTTCGACAATTTGACGCCGCTTTATCCCGACAAGCGCCTGAAGATGGAGATCGAGGATCCGACGATCAAGGACCGCTCGGCCCGCATCATTGATCTGGTCGCGCCCATCGGCAAAGGTCAACGGGCGCTGATCGTGGCGCCGCCGCGGACCGGCAAGACTGTGCTTTTGCAGAACATTGCCCATTCCATCGCAACCAACCACCCGGAATGCTACCTGATCGTGCTGCTGATCGACGAGCGGCCCGAGGAAGTGACCGACATGCAGCGGTCGGTGAAGGGCGAGGTTGTGTCCTCGACCTTCGACGAGCCGGCGACGCGGCATGTGGCGGTGGCGGAAATGGTGATCGAGAAGGCCAAGCGGCTCGTCGAGCACAAGCGGGATGTGGTGATTTTGCTCGATTCGATCAC
>JANLQT010000763.1:0-5453 GCA_031368035.1 Rhodobacterales bacterium
GCCAGATGGGCGATGTCAAAGCTGGGGTTGGTGGGCGTGGACAAGGGCGACCTCCTTTGGGCGCGTTCCGGGATTACAGAACATCCGTGGTGCGCGGAAACACCGATTGGAACCCTTCGGCGTAAAGACTGGCCCGTCCGCCCGACTGGCCGCCCGAGTTGCGTTGAAAGTGATTTGCGCGGTTCTGGGCGACGCGGGTGTAGAACTCCCACAGATGTTCCTGGCCTTCCATGCATTCGATGGCGGCGCGTTTGCGGTCCCACACCTCGGTCACGTCAAGAAACACATCCGGTTTCCAGCCCATTTGTTCGGGCTGGTGCGGTTCGAACAGATAAAGCTGTGGCGCGCCCAGAACCTGTTGCCCCGGATTATGACCCCATGCCTGCGCGGTGGACCGGCATTCCAGCGCCACCTGTGTCGTGTACATGTGGTCGGCGTTGTAGGGGTCATACTGGCTGTGGCTCAGCATGAAATCAGGCTGCACAGCGCGGATCACGTCGACCAGACGGTTCTTGTCGTCGCGCGAAAGTTCCAGCGGGTAATCGCCAAGATCGAAACAGATCAGATCATGAACGCCCAGCTTTTCGGCGGCATGCTCCGCCTCGGCGCGGCGGGCGGCTTTTACCTTTTCCAGCGTCATGCCGGGTTGTTTCCACAGCTTGGCAGACTCGCCGCGTTCTCCAAAGGACAAGCAGACGACCGTCACTTTGTAGCCCAGCTTTGCGTGCAGCGCTATGGCACCACCGCAGCGCCAGACGAAATCGGCGGCATGGGCGCTGATCACCAGCGCGGTTTTGCCCAAGGCCATGACACTCTCCTGATCCGGTTGCCGGGATTTGGCATTTTCAGACGCTCCAAGCCAATTCGATTCCAGCGCCGCTGCCATAAGTTCATGCTATAGAAGGGTGGAAATCAGAACGCCTTGCAGCTCAATGATCCCCATGGCAGGAGGCCGCGCATGACCCTATCGCATACCCCCAAGATTGCCCTGATCGGCTTTGGTGAGGCGGCCTGTGCCTTTGCCACGGGTTGGGGGACAACCCTTGCGCCACAGCTTTCAGCCTATGACATCAAGGCGGACAACATAGCGGCGCGAGTGGAGGCGCTGGGCATCCTGTGCCACGCCGCGCCTAAGATGGCACTTGCCGGGGCCGATGTGGCGCTGTGCCTCGTCACTGCCGATCAGGCGCTGGCTGCGGCGGTGGCCTGCGCGCCGCATGTGTCACCCGGCCTGATCTGGCTTGACGGCAATTCCTGCGCCCCCGGCACAAAACGCAAGGCGGCTGCGGTTATTGACGGGGCGGGCGGGCGCTATGTCGACATGGCCATCATGGCGCCGGTCCACCCACACCTGTCGCGCACGCCGGCTTTGCTGTCGGGGCCACATGCGGGTGCTGCTCTCTCAGCCTTGGCCGCACTGAATATGCGCTTGAGCATCGCTGGTCCGGCGGTTGGTGACGCGTCCACCATCAAGATGCTGCGGTCAGTGATGGTCAAGGGGTTCGAGGCGCTAACGGCCGAATGCCTTCTGGCGGCGCGGCGTGCGGGGGTTGAAGAGGCCGTGGTGGCCTCCCTGGAGGCGTCCGATCCCGGCTGGAACTTTCGGCAACGGGGTTCCTACAACCTGGAACGGATGCTGGTGCATGGCACAAGGCGGGCTGCGGAAATGCGCGAGGTCGCCCTGACCCTGCGCGATATGGGGCTGCCAGGCCGGATGGCTGCGGCGTCGGCCCAGTGGCAGGATGATATCGGCGGCCTTGGGGCAGACGCCGGGCCGGATGATCTGGCGCGGCGACTGGATGCCGTTCTGGACCGGCTTCCATGAAGTCCAACCTGCGCCACTTGCGGGTTTTTCTAAGCGTGGCCGAGACCGGGACTATTACCCGCGCGGCAGACCTGTGCCATGTGTCGCAGCCAGCTGTCACCCAGGCCATGGCGAAACTGGAACAGATCGCCGGTCAGGCGCTGTTCATCCGCAGGCCGCAGGGGTTGTTTATCACCCCGGCCGGAGAGGTTTTGGCCTTTCGTGTCCGCCGTGCCCTCGCACTCTTGGACCCAGTGCTGGCCGACCTGTCACCCCGGCTGAAGTTGACAGGCACGACGTCGCAGTTTCAGGCGCTGATCGCCACGGATGAATGCCAAAGCTTTACGCTTGCCGCACGCAGGCTTGGCCTTGCGCAGCCGACGGTGCACCGGGCAGTGACAACGCTGGAACACGAGGCCGGGCGCCCGCTGTTTGAACGGCGAGCGCATGGCGTCGTGGCTACACGCGCGGCGCAAGTCCTGGCGCAAACAGCGCGACTGGCCTTTGCCGAATTGGATCAAGCGACCGCAGACCTTGCCGAACTTCAGGGGCGCGAGGTGGGGCGTATCGTGATCGGGGCCATGCCCCTGTCGCGGTCTTTCCTCCTGCCGCGGGCCATCGGCCTGTTTCGCCAGCACCGCCCGACCCTGCCAATCCGCGCGTTGGACGGCCCCTACGATGACATGATGACAGGGCTGCGGCGGGGCGAGGTGGATTTCCTGATCGGGGCGCTGCGAGATCCTGCCCCACTTGGTGATATCGTGCAGGAGTTTCTGTTCGACGATATCCTTGTCATGGTTGCCGCACCCACGCATCCCTTGCACGCAACGCAGGGGTTGATCCTTGCCAATCTGGCCGCCTACCCCTTTGTCGTCTCAACCGAGGGCACCCCCACCCGCGCCGCCTTTGATCGGCTTTTCGCCGAGGCGCGGTTGCGTCCCGTAAGCCTGGTCGAAACCGGCTCGATGATCCTGATGCGCGAACTGTTGCGACGTTCGGACAATATCGGCTGCATCTCCCGTCTGCAGGTTCAGGCCGAAGTTGCCTCTGGCGCGCTTTCCGTTTTGCCATTGGTCCTGCCGCAAACTGTTCGCCCGATTGGCCTGACCCGGCGGGCCGACTGGATGCCAACTCTGGCGCAGCAGGAATTCATCAAGACGCTGAAGGCCAGCCTGGCCGATGACGCAGCCACAGGATGCGACCCGGTTTCGCATCCGAACGGTCCCCACAACCTATAGTCAGAACTTATGACGTGCACCGTGCTTCCGAATGGCAGGCCGGGCTACTTTTCTGGCACCACAGGGTCAGGACAAGACGGGCTGTAACGCTGGCCGAAGGGGGGAAAAAGCATGCTCTTGCACTTGCGGCGGGACGGAACCGGACTTTGCGTGAGACCTGTCAGCGTCATCGCAACGGGGTCGCCACAATGACCGGCAGCTTCAAGGATATCCGCTACGCGCAGACCTCGGATCGAAACGTTCTTGATCTGGTCGTCCCGGATGCTACCACCCCAGCGCCTCTGGTGGTGTTCATCCATGGCGGTGCTTTCCGCATGGGCGACAAGTCCGACTGCCCGCGCGAACGACAGGCGCTGTTGGATGCGGGCTTTGCGGTGGCCTCGCTGAACTACCGCTATGCGACCGAGGCGATCTGGCCCGCGCAACTGGACGACCTGCGCGCTGGCTTCGCCTTTCTGCGCATCCACGCCGACCGCTTCGGATTTGATGCCAAGCGGATCGCAAGTTTTGGCCCCTCGGCCGGTGGGCATCTTTCGGCCAGCGCGGGAATTGCACTCTCCGCCACCCCCGAAACCCGGCTTGCCGCCAGTATCGTGTGGTTCCCACCAGTCGATTTCCCAACGATGGACGCCGACATCATCGCGACGGGGATAGCGCGGGCTACAGGGCGCAATGATGCGCCGGACAGCCCCGAAAGCGTCTTGATCGGGGCTTGCGTGGCCGATCATCGGGAATTGGCCCGCAGCGCCGGGCCGATTGCGCAACTTGGGCTTTTGCCGCCCGGTGCACCGCTGCCCGCATTCCTGATCATGCACGGCGCGCTTGACCCGTACATTGCCCCCGCACAGTCGCAAAAGCTGCACGCAGCCCTTGCGGCCCACGGCACGGCACCCCGGCTGGAATTTCACCTGCTTCCGAGCGGCACCCATGGCGGGGGTGAGTTCGAGGTGCCGCAAACCATGGCGCGGGTCGTGGCGTTTCTGAACGCAGAGCTTAGCCGCACCGAGGCGCAAACGCTAACTTAGGCAGCCTAGCGCCATCGCACGCTGCCCACCAACACGAAGTGGCCTGCTGCCGGTTCCGTGGACGTGCAGGTAAGCTAATCCGGCTCGTCGTTCGAACTCAACCGGGCTGAGATAACCGATGGTCGAGTGCCTGCGAACCGTGTTGTAGAACCTTTCGATGTAGTCGAACACATCTGCCTTTGCGTCGTCGCGTGTGCGGTAGGTTTTCCTGCCGATCCGTTCGGTCTTGAGCGACGAGAAGAAACTCTCCATCGCCGCGTTGTCCCAGAAGTTGCCGGATCGGCTCATGGAGCATTGCACGCCGTTGTCGGCCATCAGCGCCTGAAACTGCTCGCTGGTATACTGGCTGCCCTGGTCGGAATGGTGCAACAGGGCATCAGGCTTACCGCGCCGCCAGATGGCCATGACGAGGGCATCGGTGACGAGCCCAGCGGTCATCTCCGCCTTCATCGACCAGCCGACCACGCGCCGCGAGAACAGATCAATGACGGCGGCAACATAGAGCCAGCCTTCCGCCGTCCAGACATAGGTGAAGGCGGCGATCCATTTCCGGTTCGGACGCTCTGCCGAGAAGGCTCGGTCCAGAACGTTTGGCGCGACAATCGGCTGGCGCTGCCCCTCGTCCTTCGGCAATCCGCGTCGGCGTGGCCGTGCCCTGAGCGCCTGGAGCCGCATCAGCCGTTCTATGCGATGCACCGCACTCGATGCCCTCCGCCAGCACATCGTGCCAGACGCGCCGGGCACCGAGGCCGCATGCTTGCCCAATGCTCTCCCTATATCACTCAGCGTCTCCCCAGCCTTCCAACGGCGCCAGAGTTCGTCCTTCTGTTCATGTGACAAGCCTGGGCGACCGGTTCGTGCCATCGGGGGTCCTTTCAGAACATCTCAAATCAAAGATGTTGCGCTGACCGGTTGAACCCACCGCGGCCTTTTTAGGATGTCACGCTCCGCCTTGAGCTTGGCGACCTCCTTGCGCAGCCGGTCGATCTCGAGCTGCTCCGGCTTCACCTGCCCATGGCCAGGAAATGCCTGCACCGGGTCGGCCTCCTGTTCCCGCACCCATTTCCGCAGAACATTCGGATGAACATCCAAATCCCGCGATGCCTGCGCTGCCGACACCCCGCGATCCCTCACCAGCTTCACCGCCTCAAGCTTGAACTCGCGGCTGAACTTCCGTCTCTCCATGGCAAACCTCCGATTCCGTTGAAACACCCTATCTCGGTGTCCACGGAACCGGCAGCAGGCCCGTATCGGCAATGGCATCGCGTGAGGCGAGGGAGGAGCGCATGCCCTCATGCCCCATTGCGATGCCATCTGTGACGGTAATCGTGGTGAACTCTCGCGGTGTGCCGCCCGCCTCTTTCACGCCGACCTTTACGGCCTGCG
>JANLQT010000010.1:0-3493 GCA_031368035.1 Rhodobacterales bacterium
GATCCTGATCCGGTCGGCGCTGCTCCAGTCATGCACACGCCACAGCCTGATGCGACGAAGTCGGCGCCAGCCCACGCGGAACAGGTGGGGGACGCGCTGACGCCATCGGCCGGGGTCCAAACTTCAACCATGGCGCTGGCCGGCGGTGCGCTTGCGGCCTTGCCCGAAGGGGGTGATGCCGCCGAAGTGGCGTCTTCGTCCGGGGCCGAGGGCTTGCCCCCGATCTCGGCCACGCTTCAGGCAACCGGAGCCGCGACGCGGCCTTCGGTCTCGTCGCCGCCCAAGATCGCAAGCGATGCTGCTGCGCCCAGGGAAGGCCCTGAAACTACCGATTCCGGCCTGCCACCAAATCCTGATCCGGCAGTTTTCGCTGCGCAGCATCGCGCTGCCGTTCTGACCGTTCCCCCCCTGCCGATACAGGCCGCGGCCTTGAGCATCACGGGCGCTGCGCAACCAGCGAGTTCGTCCAACCCCGTTGCGCCTAGCGAAGGACCTGCAGGACAGACCACGGCGCAAGCGCTGGCGTCGCCGTCGAAACGGGCCGCCGGGTCTGATGACATGTTAATTGCTGCAGTGGTTTCTTCGCAGCAAAAGGGCACCCCTGCCGTGCCGTCGCCGCGCAGCGAATATTCGCAAGCGGCGGCCATTCTGATCTGGCAGGCCGGCTTGGGCGCGGAACCTGAGGCTGCGCCAGCCCCGGTTGCAAGCGCGGCGAGCGTCACGGCTGGCCAGGCAAACCTCGTCCTGCTGACCCGAGCCGGAGCAGCCGCGCCTGCGCAAATGCTGCAACCCGACGCAGACCTGTCCGCAGCCGCACACGGGGCAGACGCCGCATCCGACACACCGGCGGTTGCAGCGTCGCCCCCGGCCACCCTTGCCGGAGCGATAGCGTCCCTTGCGACCGTTCCGGGCATGGCCGAATCCCCTGCGGCCGAGGGCAAGATGGCCCTTCCAGCGCCTTTTCATCCGCTGGTCGCGTCGATCCGCACCCATGCCGCCCTGCGCAGCCCGGCCCATACAGAGCCCATCGGAACCGAACTTCTGCTGCACCCGGCCGATCTGGGGCGCATCCGCTTTGCGTTGGCGGGAAGCGGCGATCAGCTGACGATCACCGTCGCCGCCGACAACCCGGGCACGCTGCAACTTTTGAAAAGCCACGCCGCGGACTTGCGTGCCGAGCTTGCACGGGAAGGGTTCGGCCAAGCTTCGCTGTCGTTCACAGGACCCGGGTCCGGCGGCACGCAAAGTCACACCGGGCGCGAGCAGCCAGCCAGCCCCGTGCCAGTTCCCGACCCCACCCCGGCCGACCCCACCCCGACTGCCCCGCTGCAGACACCCGCGCCCATGGCCCCCCCGGCCGGCGGCGGACTTGACCTTCGCCTTTGAACGGAGACTGACATGGACCCGACATCCACCACGACCGGCACCACGACGACCACGACCACGACCCCGAGTGCCACCTCGGCAGACACCCTGCCTGCGGCGGACAGCGATTATCAGACCTTTCTGGTGATGATGACGACGCAGATGCAAAATCAGGACCCCACCGATCCGATGAGCTCTGATCAGTTGGCTGTGCAGCTTGCGACCTTCTCGGGCGTCGAACAGCAGACCCAGACCAACGATCTGATGACCCAGCTTCTGGCCGCCACCAATTCTCAGGCGATGTCGCAGATGGCGGGCTGGGTCGGCGATCTGGCGCGGATTGATGCCCCGGTTTACTATGACGGCGCGCCCGTCACCCTGTCTCCCAACCCTGCCATGGACGCGACCAAGGCGACGCTGGTGGTCACGGACGGAAACGGGGTCGAGGTGGATCGCCGCGATCTGCCCTCTGTCTCTTCAGCCGACTATATTTGGGACGGCAAGGACAGCACGGGCACGCCGCTGGCGACAGGGGTCTATACGCTGACGCTGGAAAGTTATCAGGATACGACGCTGCTGGGGTCCACGGGGGTCGAATACTATGCCCCGGTGCAGGAAATCCGGTCGAGCCCTTCGGGCGTGACGATCCTGGTTCCGGGCGATATCGAGGTTCCCTCGGCCTATGTCACCGCCCTGCGCGCGCCCGAAGCGGCGCTATAACCAGCGCCCCAAGGCAAAAGCAAGCGCCAGCAAAGCGACCGCGACGGCGCCCTGCAGCAACAGCCAGCGCAGTTGCGCCGGGCGCGGGTCGGGCGGGCGGCTGGCCCTTGCGATCAGGGCCGCCTCCATCATCGCGGGCAGGCGCGGGCCGAACCGGCCGATGACCTGCGCCGTCTTGGCCAGGTCGCGCAGCAGGGCCAAGGGGCCGAGGTGGCTTTTGATGTAATCCTCGACCACCGGACCCGCCACCGACCAGATGTTGATATTGGGGTCCAGAGAGCGCGCCACGCCTTCGACCACCACCATCGTCCGCTGCAAAAGGATCAACTCGGTCCGGGTCTGCATCCCGAAACGCTCTGTCACTTCGAACAGATACGACAGCAGCCGCGCCATCGAGATGCGATTCGCCTCCATCCCGAAGATCGGCTCGCCCACCGCCCGCAGCGCCCGGGCGAATTCGTCAATGTCGCGGTCGGGCGGCACATAACCCGCCTCGAAATGTACTTCCGCCACGCGGCGATAGTTGCGCTGAATGAACCCCATCAGGATTTCGGCGTAAACCCGGCGGGTGTATTCGTCGATCCGCCCCATGATGCCGAAATCGTAAAAGATCAGATCGCCGTCCGCCGCAACCTTCAGATTGCCCTGATGCATGTCGGCATGAAAAAACCCGTCCCGCAAGGCATGGCGCAAGAACAACTCCAGCACCCGTGACCCCAGAATCCTGCGGTCGTGACCAGCCGCGTCGATGGCCGCGTTGTCGGCCAGACTGACGCCTTCGGCCCAGTCCATCACCATCACCCGGCGCGCCGACAGGCTCCAGACCACGCGCGGCACGGTGATGCCCTTGTCCTTTTCGGTATTGGCCGCGAATTCCGACGCCGCCGAGGCTTCCAGCCGCAAATCCAGCTCACCCTGCACCACGCCGTCGAAATGCGCGATCACATCCGTGGGCCGCAGGCGCCGGGCAAAGGGCGCCAGGATTTCCACGGCCCGCGCCGCGAAATAGAACGCATCAACGTCGCGGCGAAACGCCCGCTCGATTCCGGGCCGCAGCACCTTGATCGCCACTTCGCGCCCCGTAGCCGCCACCCGCGCCCGGTGCACCTGCGCGATCGAGGCGGCGGCGACCGGCTCGGAAAAATCGGTGAACAGCTCATCCACGCTGGCGCCATGCTCGGCCGCGATCTCGGCCTTGGCCACTTCAATCGGAAATGGCGGCAGCTGGTCCTGCAGATAGCGCAACTGGTTGGCCATCTCTTCGCCAACGATATCGGGACGGGTCGAAAGCACCTGGCCGAACTTGATATAGGCGGGGCCAAGGGCGGTCAGTGCCCGCGTCACCGGCGGCAAGGCCGGATCGCCCCGCGCGCCCAGCCAGCGGAACGGCCACCCCAGCATCCGCGCC
>JANLQT010000018.1:0-5488 GCA_031368035.1 Rhodobacterales bacterium
CTGATCGCGGCGGGCAAAGCCATCCGCTATGAAGGCGTCATCGGCCCGATCAACTTCGACCAATATGGCGACATCGCCGGTCCGTTCCGGCTGTGGCAGATCGTCGACGGCAAGGTGACCACCGTGGGCGAGATGACCACGGCTGATGTCGAGACGGTCAAGGCCCAGGTGAAGTGATGTGACTTTGGCCGGGCATGGCATGGCCATGTCCGGCCGCCTCTGCTGCCCTTATCACCAGTGGAGAAAGACTGTGGGTGGTTTGGGAGCTGGACGCGGCTTCGATCACCCTTGCCCGGTCTTGTCCCTGCGTTCGAACCGCTTTCGGTAAGCGCTTGGAGACAAGCCAATATTTCTTTGAAACACCCGGCTGAAATAGGACGGGTCGTCAAAGCCAAGCTGGTAGGCGATCTGCTGGGCGGTCATTTTGGTATAGACCAGCAGGCGGCAGGCCTCGCGCATTTTCTGCGCCTCGAAATAGCTTTGCGCGGTCAGGCCGGTTTCGGCCTTGCACAGGCGGCTGAGATTGCGGGGTGACATGGCGAGCGCCTGCGCCAGATCGGTCAGGCTGAACCGCCGGGTCAGGCTGCTGCGGACCATCGCGTCGAACCGCTGGATGCGCGGGTCGATCCGGACGCGTTCGCCCTGAATTTCCTGTGCCTTTTCCGCGACTTGCGTCAGCAGCGCCGATGCCTCGGCCCGCAGAAGAGTGCGGCGGAAGGCGGCGCTGCCGGCATGGGCGGCGGCCAGGGATTGGAAGCGCTGGCTGAGGGCCGGGTCGGCGGGCAGGATGACCACGCGCGCCAAGGCGGCGGCGGTTTCAGCGGGGGCGGCGAACAGGTCGGGGAAGTCATCGGCGGGCAGCGTCAGAACGAAACCCTCGGTCCCGGTGGAGAAGGAAAAGCTGTGAACCGTGCCGCGCGGGATGTTGATTGCGGCAGGCGGCACGAGGGAAATCGGCTCTCCATCAAGGGTCAGCGCGATGGTTCCGGATGTCAAAAGCAGCAGTTGGTGCAGATGCAGATGGCGGTGCGCGCCAATGGTCCATTCTAGGCCAGCGGCGCGGTCAACCACTTGTTCAACATGCAAAATATCCGGAAACGCGTTGAGTTCGCCGTAAAGCTGCCACGAGGGGATCGGTGCCGGGGTCATGGCCGGATAATACCAGACGTTGCGTGCAGCGTCCATTCCCACAGGGCTGTCAATCGGCAGAATGGGCGCCTGGAGTTCGGGAGGGATCATGCGCACCAAAGTGGCCATCATCGGCGCCGGGCCTTCGGGTCTTTTGCTGTCGCAACTTCTGAACCGGGCGGGCATCGAAACGGTCGTGCTGGAGCGGAAATCGCGGGACTATGTGCTGTCGCGCATCCGCGCCGGGGTGCTGGAATGGACCACGGTGGAGCTGCTGCGAAGTGCCGGTGCGGGCGGGCGGATGGACCGCGAGGGCATCGTGCACGACGGGTGTTACCTGTCGAGCGATGGCGCGATGTTCCGGGTGGATTTCCACGCAAGCTGCGGCAAACAGGTGATGGTTTACGGCCAGACCGAGGTGACGCGCGATCTGTACGACGCGCAGGATGCCATCGGCGCCACGGTGATCCATGACGCCGAGGACGTGGCTTTGCATGACCTGGACAGCGAGGCGCCCTGGGTCAGCTTTGCTGTGAACGGCGAGCATCAGCGGCTGGACTGCGACTTTGTGGCCGGGTGTGACGGGTTCCATGGGGTCAGCCGCCCGGCCATTCCGACGGGCATCCGGCGCGAGTATGAAAAGGTCTATCCCTTTGGTTGGCTTGGGATTTTGTCGCGCACGCCGCCGGTTTCGGACGAGCTGATCTATGCCGCGCACCCCAGGGGATTTGCGCTCGCCTCGATGCGGAACCCGATGTTGTCGCGCTATTATATTCAGGTGCCGCTGACCGACACGGTCGAAGACTGGAGCGACGAGGCGTTCTGGGCCGAGTTCAAGACCCGGCTTCCGGCCGAGGTTGCGGCGCGGCTTGTGACGGGGCCGTCGATTGAAAAGTCGATCGCTCCGCTGCGGTCGTTTGTCTGCGAGCCGATGCGCTGGGGGCGGCTGTTTTTGTGCGGGGATGCGGCGCATATCGTGCCGCCGACCGGGGCCAAGGGGCTTAATCTGGCGGCGTCGGATGTACATTATCTGCATGAAGGGCTGGCAGCGTTTTATGCGGCGGGCGACGCGGCGGGGTTGGAGGCATATTCGGAAAAGGCGCTGGCGCGGGTCTGGAAGGCCATGCGGTTTTCCTGGTCGATGACCACGATGATGCACAAGTTTCCCGAGTACAATGCCTATGAACGGCGGATGCAGGATACCGAGTTGGAGATCCTGAGAACGTCCGAAATCGCGCGGCGGGTCATGGCCGAAAACTACACGGGGTTGCCGTTTTAGGCCCGTCGGTTTCGCGTCGGGCATTTTGACCGACACAGCGCACGGCAGGGTAAGCTTTCACATGCCGAAATAGGCGTTTTGCAGCAGGGTCTTGTCCTAGGTCAGGGCGCGGGCGGGGCCGGAATAGCGCATCTTGCCGGACCGCAGCACCACGGCGTTTTCCGCGATGGACAAGGCAAGGTCGGTGAACTGCTCGATCAAGAGGATGCCGGTGCCTTGGGCCTTCAGGGTGGTGACGACGCCGAGCAGGCGCTTGACGATCAGGGGGGCGAGGCCGAGGGACATCTCGTCGATCAAGAGGTAACGCGGGGCGCTCATCAGGGCGTGGCCGAGGGCGAGCATCTGTTGCTGGCCGCCGGACAGGGTGCCTGCGAGTTGCGGTTTGCGCTCGGCGAGTTCGGGGAAGATCGCATAGACCTCGGCCAGTTGGGCGGGGGCTTTGGGGCCGAGGAGGGAGCCTGCAGCGCGCAGGTTATCGTCCACCGACAGGGCGGTCAGGACGCGGTGGCCTTCGGGAACGGCGGCGATCCCGGCCCGGCGGATGGATTCGGGGGTGGGTTTGAGGGGCCGGCCGTCGAGCGTGACGGTGCCTGCGCTGATGGGCAGCATGCCGGCGAGGGCGAGGACGAGTTCGGATTTGCCAGCACCGTTGGCGCCGATGACGGCGGTGACCTGGCCGGGCTGGATGGTGAGGGAGACGCCTGCAACGAGGGTGCGGGTGCCGTCGGTGACGGAGAGGTTGGAGACGGTGATCGTCATGCGACATCCTCGGTGCCGAGGTAGGCGGCTTTGACCTTGGCGTCGGCCAGCACGTCGGCGGTGGGGCCGAAGGCGATGCGGCGGCCGAAATCCAGCACCAGCGTCTGGGTGCAGACGCGGGAGATCAACTCCACATCGTGGTCGATGACAAGGGTTTGCACGCCGGTGAGGGCATGGATGCCCAGAATCAGATCGCCGAGGCGGTGGGTTTCCTCGACCGACATGCCGCCTGCGGGTTCGTCGAACAGGATGAGTTTGGGGGTGCCGACAAGGCAGCGGGCAACGTCGGTGAGGCGGCGTTCGAAGCCGGTCAGTTGGGCGCCGGGTTTGGCGGATTGGGGGGTCAGGCCGACGATATCGATCATGCGGGCGACCTCGGCGCGTTTGGCGGCGGAGTTGCCGAGGCGGTGATCCAGTTGCACGAGGACGTTTTCGAACACGGTCAGATCGTCGGCGATCTGTTCCTTCTGGAAGGACCGGCGCAGGCCGTTGTGGGCGCGTTTGTAGGGCGGCTGGGACAGGATATCGGCGCCATCGACAAGGATGCGGCCCGCCTTGGCGGTGATGAAGCCCGAGACGACGTTCATCAGGGTGGTCTTGCCCGCGCCATTGGGGCCGATGATGCCGCCGACCGGGTCGGTGAAGGACGCCGAGACCGCGTTCAGCGCCACGACGCCGCCGAAGCGGACGAGGACCTGGTCGATCTCGATCATTTCGGGCCTCGGAATTTGGCCGTGAGGGTGGCGGCGGCGCCGTAGATCTGGCCCGCGATGCCGTTGGGGGCGGTGATGAGGGCGTGCAGGAGGCCGACGCCGAAGATCACATAGGCGAGGTCGGCGTTGACGCCCCAGGTGGACAGGAGCGCGGGCAGGATGCGGTAGAGGAAGGCCGCGATCACCGGGCCAAGCCAGTAGCGCGCGCCTCCGACCACGGCGAGGGCGAAGATCAGGATGCTTTCGGACGAGCGGAAGGTGCCGTCGTCCAGCAGGCCAAGGCTGGCGGCGAGGAGGGCGCCGGACGCCCCAGCCAGAAGGCCCGCGATGCCGAAGGCCCAGGTTTTATACAGGGTGACGTTGACGCCTGCGGCCATCGCCGCCGCCTCGGACCTTCGGATCAGCGCCCAGGCGCGGCCGGGGGCGGTGCGGCGATGCGCCTCGATGAACAGGAAGCCCAGGGTGACCATGACGACGACGTAGCGCAGGTAGGCGGCGGGGGTTTGGGCCAGCATGGGGCCGCGAAACGGGTCGGTGGAGCCGATCTTGACGCCCCAGAAGCCGGTGCCGCCGTTGGGGAATTGGAAGGTGGAGAAGATGATCTCCAGCCCTCCCGCCGCCATCAGGGTGACGAGGGCGAGGTAGAGGCCGCGCATTCTGAGCGCGGGCAAGGCGAGAATCCAGCCGCAGACCATGGTGGCGAGGGCGGCGAGGATCATGTTCACCTCGAACGGCAGGTTGAACAGGTAGTTCAGGCGCAGGGCGACCCAGCCGCCGACGCCCATCAGGCCGACCTGGGTGAGGGAGACCATGCCGAGGCGGGCATACATGAAGGCGACCCCGGCGGCGGCCATGGTGAAGCAGGCGGCGGAGGTGAACACGCTGAGCCAGTAGGACCCGGCCAGCGCGGGCAGAAGGGTGAAGGCGAGGGCGGCGGCGAGAAGGCCGACGGCTCCGGACGGGGTGATGCGGAAGAGCGAGCGGTCCATCAACTGCGCCCGGCAAACAGGAGGCGGCTGCCGCGCTGGTTATACAAAAGGACGAGGGCGGCGATGACGAAGGGGGCGATGGGGCGCACGCCTTTCAGGGCGGGCGACAGGGTCAGCATGGATTCGATGACGCCCATCGACAGGCCGCCGATCAGCACGAGGCCGAGGTTGTCGAGGCGTCCAGACAGTGCGGCGGCGATGGAGGGGATGACCATGAAGGTGATGACCACAGGTTCAAGCCGGATCAGGTTGGCGAAGATCAGGCCGGTGAAGCCCGCGAGCAGACCCGCGATGGCCCAGGCGATGGTTTCGACGCGCAGGATCGGGATGCCCAAGAGGGCCGACAGGTCGCGGTCATTGGCGACGGCGCGCATTTGCAGGCCGATGTTGGTGCGGCCAAGGAAGATATAGATGCCGATGCAGATGAGGACCGAGGCGAGGAAGGCGAGGATCCTTGTGCCGGTGACGCGCAGGCCCAGCAGGGACAGGCTGATGGAGTCGGTGGGAAGCTCTAGCGCGCGGGGATCGTCGGGCCAGAGGAAGGCGACGAGGCCGAGGATGATGAGCGCGAAGCCGAGGGTGGCGACGGCTTTGACCACGGTTTCGCGCCAGGCGAGCAG
>JANLQT010000170.1:0-5684 GCA_031368035.1 Rhodobacterales bacterium
ATCGGCAGGGTTCAGCATCAAGGGCCTCCAAGTCCCCCTTTGCTAGACCGCCCCGCCGGAAAGCAAAATCCCCAAACCGGTTTCATCTTGGCCCAAATACCTCCCGGGGGTTTGGAGGCAGGCGGCCCCCAAGCGTGGTCACGGGAACAGCGCCGGGGTCAGCAGCACCACGGTCGGACGCGCCGGCAAAGATCCCAAGGAGACCTCCAGCTCCGGCCCCTGCCGGTCCTCGATCACCCAGGACCCTTCCATCTTTGCAAGGAAAGCGTTCAGCGATTGCAGCGTGAACCAGTGCATCGGGATCACCACCCGCGCGTGCAGCCGGCCCACCACTTCGATCATGGCATCCTGCGTCATCGTGAAGCCACCATCCACCGGCACCATGACCACATCGACGCGGCCGATATTGGCATATTGCACCGGGTTCGGGATCTGATGCAGATGCCCCAGATGCACGATGCACAGGCCCGCCGCTTCGAACATGAAGATCGAGTTGCCGTTGCGCTGGCCACCCTCGCCCCAGGGGCCGCGCGTATCGGTCGTGACATTGTGGATGCGCAGATCCCCGACCTGCAGATCGTAAAACGCCGGGACACCGTCGATCGGCCAGCCCTTCACCAGCAGCGGAATACGCGGATCGGGATGGTCGGTGTAGTGGCTTTCATGCGCGTGGTTCATCGTCACCACATCCGGCACCACCTCGGCATTGCCCACGACCCCGGTGTAATCGGTCACCACCAGCACCCCGCCCGGCGTCTGCAAAGCGAACTCCGAATGGGTCAGATAGCGAAGGCGCACTGTATCCACCGGCGGCAGCACCAGAGCCGCCAGTTCGATACGCGGCCCCGCCTCGGCCATCGCCTGACAATTCGACTGCAACGCCTCGGCCCCGACCAAGCCCGGCCACAACCCCGGCCACAGCGCCAGCAAGGCCGCCAGCACCCGCATCACAAAGCCTCCGCCAGCGCCAGGATGGCCTCGGCGCTGCGCTGGTTGCGGGCGGTGAAGCTGCCCTTCAGCCGCGCGCTCAGCTTCTCGGCCAGCACCGACCGGCCCATCCCGTTCGGCGCGTTGAAATAGATCGCCTCTGGCGAGACCGTCAGCGCCTCTGCCCCTTCGGCAAAGCCCATCAGCCTTTCGATATCCAAATCAGCCGGGTCCAGATCAGCCGGGCGCGCAAGAAAGAAGACATGCACCCTGGCGCCATCCGCCCGCCCCGCCTCGGCATAAGGATTGGCGCGCAGGATCGCGCGATAGCTGGGCAGATCGTACAGGAACAGCCCCACCGTCAGCCCGAACCGATCCTTCAGACCCGCCGCGATCGCAGGCCTCGGATCCCCTTCGGCGCAAAACACCGCATTGCCCGACTGGATGAAGGTCTTCGCCCCCACCAGCCCCAGCCCAGCCAGCATCTCGCGGAATTCCGCCATCGGCAGCTTCACCCCGCCGACATTCACCCCTCTCAACAGAAGGATGCGCCGCGGGTCTGTGACGATTTCGGACATGCCCACAGGAAAACGCCAGCGCCTCTCAAGGTCAATCCCCTGCCCCATCACAGAAGCGACAAATATCCCCGCCGGAGGCTCCGACGCCGGACCCAGGTTTACCCCGCGTCCGTCCGCCCGCGCCGGTCGCCGCGCAGGTTCGCGTACAGCACATGGTTGCGCCAGCGCCCGTTGATCTGCAGATAGGCCTGCGCCACGCCCTCGTACTTGAACCCGGTCTTCTCCAGCACCCCGCGCGAGGCGCTGTTTTCCGGCAGACAGGCCGCCTCGATCCGACTCAGGTCCATCGCGGTAAAGGCATGATGCACCACCGCTGCAATCGCCTCGCGCATGAAGCCCTGCCGCGCATGGGCTGCGCCGATCCAGTAGCCCACCGTCCCGGCCTGCACCGGGCCGCGGCGGATGTTGTCCAGCGTCAGCGCGCCCAGAATGGCCTGATCTGACCGGCGGATCAGGAACAAGGGCAGCGCCGTGCCCTGCTGTTCTGCCCGAGCCGCCCAATAGACCCGGTTGGTAAAGGCCTTGCGGCTCAGATGATCTTCGGCCCGCACCGGCTCCCAGGGGATCAGATGCTCGGCCGAGGCCTGACGCAGGCGCGCCCATTGCTGCCAGTCGGCATGTATCGGCAAGCGCAGCGTCATCCGCTCGGTCTCGATCCGGGACTTGCGGCGCAGGCCGAACATCAGCGGGACAACTCCTCGCGGATGGCACCCAGCCCCGGCGCGGCATCAACCGGGCCATACAGCGCCAGAGCCGCCGGCGCGGAGATCAGCCCCTCGCCATAGCGGCGCACATCGGCGGTGGTCACCGCATCAATCCGCTCGACCGTTTCCTCGACCGCCGGCACGCGGCCATGGATCGCCAGCAGCCGTGCAATCCGCTCGGCGCGGGACGTGGGGCTTTCCAGCCCCATCAGCATCCCCGCCTTGATCTGCGCCCGGGCGCGGGCCACTTCGGCCTCGGTCATATCCTCGGCGGCGCGCTTCAATTCCTGCACCGTGATCTGGGTCAGATCGCCGATTTCCTCGGCCGAGGTGCCGGCATAGATCGTGATCTGCCCGGTATCTTCCGCCGCGCCCGACTGCGCGAAGATCGAATAGCACAGCCCCCGTTCTTCGCGGATCTTCTGGAACAGCCGGGACGACATGCCGCCGCCAAGCGCCGTCGCATAGACCTGCGCCACGAACACATCCGGATGCCGGTAGGCCGGCGCTTCAAAGGCCAGCGCGAAATGCACCTGCTCCAGATCCTTCACCTCGCGCCGCTCGGCCCCGGTGAACTTCGCCGCCTGAAAACCCGAGGTCACGCCGCCAGGCACAGGACCGAACATCGCCTCGGCCTGCCGGACGATGGCATCATGGTCCACCGCCCCCGCCGCCGACAGGATCATCTGCCCCGGCGTGTAATGCTGCGCCACGAACCCCCGGAAATCCACCGCCGAAAAGGCCGAGACCCGCTCTTCCGGCCCCAGAATGGTGCGGCCATAGGGTTGATCGGCATAGGACACTTCCTGCAACCAGTCGAAGATGATGTCGTCGGGCGTGTCCAGCGCTTGCCCGATTTCCTGCAAGATCACATGCCGCTCGGTCTCGATATCGGCCGGGGCAAAGGCCGGGTTCATCACGATATCGCCGATCACATCCAGCGCAAGGCCCACATCGGCCTCCAGCACCCTTGCGTAATAGGCCGTCATCTCGCGGCTGGTATAGGCGTTGATATAGCCACCCACATCCTCGATTTCCTCGGCAATCTGCAACGCGGTCCGGCGCTGGGTGCCCTTGAAGGCCATATGCTCCAGAAAATGCGCGATGCCGTTCTGCTCGGCCCGTTCATGCCGCCCGCCCGCCAGCACCCACAGCCCCGCCGAGGCGGATTTCAGCCCCGGCATGGTTTCCGTCACGACGCGCAAGCCGTTGCTCAACGTCGTCAGCCGTGTCTCACTTACCTTCGAACTCAACGTGCGGTCCTCTCGCGGATCAGCGCTTGCAGCGCTTTCAGGTCATTGGGCACCGGCGTCCTGCGCTCGGGCTTGTCAAACAGATCGGCCATATGCGGCGGCAAAGCGGGGCGGATGCCGCTCGCGCCCTGCACCGCGTCCGGAAACTTCGCCGGATGCGCGGTGGCCAGGGTAATCATCGGCGTGGCCGACAGATGCTGCTCGGCCACATGCACGCCCACGGCGGAATGGGGGCACAAAAGCTCGCCCGTGTTCGCCAACGTGCGCTGGATGGTCGCCAGCGTTTCCTCTTCGCTGGCCCGGCCCGAGGCGAAGCTCGCCCGCAGCCCTTCCAGCGCCCCCTGGCTGATCCTGAAACCGCCCGTCCCCATCTCGCCCATCAACGCCGCAATCGCGCGGCCGTCGCGGCCATAGGCATCAAACAACGCGCGTTCGAAGTTCGACGAGACCTGAATATCCATCGACGGCGAAATCGAGGGTTTCACCCCATTGGTTCGATAGTCCCCCGACCGCAAAGCCCGGTCCAGAATGTCGTTCTGGTTGGTGGCAATCACCAGCTTTTCCACCGGCAGCCCCATTTGCCGCGCGATATACCCGGCAAAAATGTCCCCGAAATTCCCGGTCGGCACCGTGAAGCTGACCGCCCGGTGCGGCGCGCCCAGGGCCACCGCGCTGTAGAAATAATACACCACCTGCGCCAGCACCCGCGCCCAGTTGATCGAGTTCACCCCGGCCAGCCCCACGCCGTCGCGGAAGGCAAAGTCGTTGAACATGTCCTTCAACCGGGCCTGCGCGTCGTCAAACGAGCCGTCAATCGCCAGCGCATGCACATTCGCTTCCACTGGCGTCGTCATCTGCCGCCGCTGCACCTCGCTGACGCGCCCCTGCGGAAACAGGATGAACACTTCGACATTGGCCAGCCCCCGGAACGCCTCGATCGCCGCCGACCCGGTGTCGCCGCTGGTCGCCCCGACAATGGTGATCCGCTGCCCCGACTTCGCCAGCGCCGCCTGCATCATCTGCCCGATGATCTGCATGGCGAAGTCCTTGAACGCCAGCGTCGGCCCGTGGAACAATTCCAGCAGGAAATGACCCGCCGCCAGTTCCTTCAAGGGCGCCCGCGCGGCATGGGCAAAGCCGGAATAGGCGCGCGCCAGCAACCCGCGAAATTCGGCATCCGAGAAGAACCCACCCAAAAACGGCCGCATCACCCGGAACGCAACCTCCTCATAGGGCAGTCCCGCCAGCGCCGCGATCTCGGCCGCGCTCATCTGCGGCACCACCTCGGGCACATAAAGCCCGCCGTCGCGGGCAAGGCCAGTCATCATCGCCTGGCCGAATGTCAGAACCGGCGCCGTGCCGCGGGTCGAGATATACTGCATGAACGCCCCTTCAGATCCTGCGCCTGATACGCCACACCAGCGCGCCTGTCATCAGGGCCCAGACCGCCGCCAGCGAGAACCAGGTGATCACATAGCCCCAATGATTGTTGGGAATAGTCGAAGCGTCCAGCGGCATCGCCAGAATCCCGTCACCGGTCGGCTCGCGCGCGACAATTAATGTCGGCTCTGTCCCAAGTTTGGCCGCCATCGCCGGAACATCCCGGGCAAACCACAACCCGGTCTTGGGATCAGGCTTGGGCGTGAAACTGTCGGTCTCTTGCGGCCACTGCAGATTACCCGTCACCGCCACCTGCTCCACCGTCAGCGCGCGCTTCTTGTCATTTTCGGCCAGAAAGCCCCGGTCCACCAGAAGCCGCCTCCCGTCGCCGGTTTGCAGGACCGAGATCACCTCGACCCCCGCGCCAATCTCGGGCATGCCCGACAGCACATACAGCACCTCGCCGGTGAACGTGCCGGTCGCGGTCACCGGCAGATACTTGTCCACGCCAGGGTCCGGCGCGCCGGGCACCGGTACTGGCGCCACGCTGATCCCTTTCAGCATCGCGTCGATCTGGGCGTGCTTTTGATACATCTGCTGCACTTGCCATGTGCCGAGCCCCAAAAGCACCGCCACCCCGAAAACGCCGAACATGGCGGCCGAAACCAGCCTGAAATTCATCTTGCTGCCCAGATACATATGCCTTGCAAACGCAAAGCGCGCGAGGCCGAAGTCCCGCGCGCCGGCTTGCATCAAGGGAAGGCTGATCAGCCGCCCCAGACGTAGATCACCGCGAACAGGAACAGCCAGACCACGTCCACGAAGTGCCAGTACCAGGCGGC
>JANLQT010000216.1:0-8825 GCA_031368035.1 Rhodobacterales bacterium
CGTTTGGCGAGGTCCGACCAGATTTCTTTGTAGCGCGGCAGGCTGTTGGGCAAAGGTTGCCCGCGCAGGCGGCCGGTGAAGCCAGCCACGCAGGTGGCGCCGAAGTGGTGGGCGTTGTCGATGCAGTCTTTCCACCCTTGCAGGGTCGCAAGGTCTAATTCCTGCGTTTCCAAAGGGTTGCCGAACATGCCGAGGGTCGAGATCGTGATGTCACGGTCGCCGATGGCGTCCACGCAAGCCTTGCCGAGGTCGGCGAGGTTCTGGCCGCCCGTGGTCTGCCAGAAAAACGGCTCGAAGCTTTCAAAGCCCAGATGCGCGATTTCGGCGATGCGGGCAGCGGCGTGGCCGCCGGTGGCGTTGATCATCGTGCCGATGCGCAGGGATTTGGCGGGATGGGTCATGGAAGGCTCCGTTGGGCAATCGGTTGGCGCTGGCCGGTTTCGGCGCTGTGAATGGCGCCGAACACCATGGACAGGCTGCGGATGTTGTCGGCGCCCGTCGTTTCGGGCGCGGTGCCGGTTTCCACAGCGGTCAGGAAGCGGCGCAGGACGGACCGGTGGCCGAGGGTATCTTCGACAAGGGCCGGTTCGGGAAGGTCGATCGGGGTCAAGGGGCGGAAGAAGCCTTCGGTGCCGGAAACGCGGTGGGCGGTCATGGTCTCCAGCCCGTCCCACAGCAGGGTGCCTTCGCTGCCGACGACGCGCCAGGCGCTTTCCCAAGAGGTGTTGGCCCCTTGCGCCGCCCAGGAGCCGCGATAGCAGAACACCACCCCGTTCGACATTTCGAAGATCGCCCTGGCCGAGGCGCCGGCCTGCCACCACGACCCGGGCGGGTTGGTCTCATGGCAATAGACCGCCAGCGGCTGCTGACCGGCCATAAAGCGGGCGGCGTCGAAGGTGTGGATCGCCATATCCAACAGCAAGACATGGTCCATCTGCTCACGAAAGCCGCCGAAATGGGCGCCGACGAAGAAATCGGCGTGCAGTTCGGTCAGGCGGCCCAGAACGCCAGAGGTGATCGCCTCGCGGATGCGGCGGATGCCGGGAACGTAGCGGCGGTTTTGCGTGACGGCATGGATGCGGTGGGCGGCGCGGGCTTTGGCCACGAGATCCTCTGCCTCGGTCAGGCTGGCGGCCATCGGCTTTTCGGACAGGACATGGCAGCCGTGGGTCAGCCCGGTGGTGACAACGGAATGGCGGGCGGCGGGGATGACCACGTCCAACAGGATGTCCGGTTTTAGCGTCGCAAGCATCGCGGGCAGGTCGGTGCCGACTTGCGCGGTGTCCAGTTGAAACGCGGCGCGCATCCGCTCGGCGGCGGCAAGATCGACGTCGCACAGGCCAACGAGTTCGACCCGGCCCAGCAATTCGGGGGCCGTCGTCAAGGCTTCGATCCAACCCTTGGCCATGGCTCCGCAACCGACCAGAATGGCGCGTTTCATTGTGCAATCCTCCCGCACCTCGGTCGCTTTTTGGCTTTCTGTGAGGCTTTGAGTCGACCGTAAGCGCTTACGAGGCTAGTCTTTCGGAAAAGGGCGTGTCAATGGGCTGGCGACAACGGAGACTGACGTGACGGGAATTGCGCGGCTGGCCAGGGAACTCGGCATATCGACGGGGACCGTTTCCCGCGCCCTGAACGACAAGCCTGACGTCAACCCCGAGACGCGGGCGCGGGTGTTGGAGACCGCGCGAAAGTTCGGCTATGTCGCCAATCAGTCGGCGCGCAACCTGGCCAAGGGCAAGACCAATGCCGTGGGCTTCATGGTCGAGTTGCACAGCGTCGCCGCGACCCACAGCGACAACTTCTTCATGGGCGTGTGCGACGGGATGCAAAGCGTGCTGCATGAGCAGGGCCTGGATCTGATCCTGCTGCCCTGCCCGTCCACCGATGATCCCTACCCCTATCTGCAACGTTTCGTTGCTCGGCGCGCGGTGGATGCGCTGGTGATTTCCGGCACCCGGCGCGTGGACCCTAGGATTGATTTTCTGCAAGCACGGGGCATTCCCTTCGTGGCTTTGGGGCGCAGCACGTCGGGACAGGACTATTCCTGGATCGACCTTGATTTCGAAGGCGTCGCGGATGCGGCGATTGACCGGTTCGCCGCGCATGGGCATCGCCGGATCGCCGCTGTCATTCCGCGCAGCGACATCAACTATAACGCCGTGCTGGTGGATGCCTATCGCCGGGCGCTGGCGCGGCACGGGTTGCCGTTTGACGAGGCGCTGGTGATCCGGTCGGACCTGAGCGAAGAGGGCGGCTATGCGGCCACGGGCGAGATGCTGGCGCTGGACGACCGGCCGACCGCCGTGCTGGTGATCTTTGAACTGATGGTGCTGGGCATCTATCGGCGGCTGACCGAGGAACAGATTCTGCCGGGCCGCGACATGGCGGTGATCAGCATGCGCGACGATCCGGCCTCGCGCTTTTTGTCGCCGCCGATCACGAGCTTCCGGCTGTCTTTGCATGATCTGGGCGCGGGGATTGCCGAGGCGATTCTGGCGCAGATGCCCGGCCATGCAGAGGCGTTTCCGCATGGGATCGTGCAGAAGCGCTGGCCGATGCAGATGCAACTGCGCGAGAGTGACGCGTTCTTTGTGGGCCGGCCCTGACCAAAAAGCTGCGTCCGACCCTTGGCGGGGCCGGGCGCGGTCTTTGATCTTTGAGGTTACTGCGCGGCGAACTGGTTCATCGTGTTGGAATGGCCGCCCGCCTTCAGCGCGCGTTCACCGCCGACCATTTCCTTGAACGTATCGCCCAGGTCCGAGCCGACCTCGTGCTGGTGCTTGACCGCCGAGATGCCGCGCCGGATTTCCTGGCGCTGCACACCCGCGACATAGGCCAGCATGCGGTCCTCGCCGAAATAGCCGGTCGAAAGCTCGTCCACCGATTTCGCGGTCAGATGGAACGTCGGCAGGGTGATCAGGTTGTGGAACACCCCGGCCCGGGCCGAAATATCGACCTGGAAGTTTTTCAGCCGCGCGTCGGCCTCGATCCCCAGGTCGGTGGAATCGTAGTCCTGGCGCATAAGCTCGTTGCCTTCGGGATAGTCGGTGGCGGCGATGCGGCCTTCCTTCAGCCATTGAGTGCGAACCTGTTTGCGCAGGTTCAGGGTCCAGTTGAACGAGGGCGAGTTGTTGTAAGTCAGCTTGGCGTTCGGCACCACCTTTTTGATTTCATTCACCATTGCGGCGATTTCGGTCACGTCGGGGGTGTCGGTTTCGATCCACAGAAGGTCCGCGCCGCCTTCGGTGAGCGAGGCGATGCAATCCTCGATCACCCGGGCGCGGCCCGTGCCTTCGCGGAACGGGAACAGGCCGTTGGCGAGCCGCACCGGGCGGACAAAGGCGCCGTCCTGCCACAGAGCAAGCTCGCCGTCGCGCATCGGGGCTTGCGGGGTAATGGCCTCGGTTTTCAGCCATTTGATGTATTCGGACGCCAGATCGCCCGGACCGGCGGAAACCGGCACCTTTTGCGTCAGACCGGCGCCGAGGCTGTCGGTGCGGGCGACGATCACGCCGTCGTCCACGCCCAGCTCTTCGAACGCCAGCCGGCAGGCGCGCAGTTTCTCGATGAAATCTTCACGCGGGACGGTGACCTTGCCGTCCTGATGGCCGCATTGCTTGGCGTCGGACACCTGATTTTCGATTTGCAGGCAGCAGGCGCCGGCCTTGATCAGTTCCTTGGCCAGAAGATAGGTCGCATGCTCGTTGCCAAAACCGGCGTCGATGTCGGCGATGATCGGCACGACATGGGTTTCAAAGCTGTCGATGGCGGCGATGGCTTTGGCCTCGGCGATCTGGTCCTGCGCCGCGCGGGCCTTGGCGAGCGCCTTGAACAGATCGTTCATCGCCACTTCATCGGCCTGCCGCAACGAGGTGTAGATTTCTTGCACAAGGTCCACCACGGCGGTCTTTTCATGCATCGACTGGTCGGGCAGATGGCCCCAGCGGTTGCGCAGACCCGCCACCATCCAGCCCGACAGATAGACATAGGCGCCTTTGGTGGTGCCGCGCAGACGCTTGACCGAGCGGATCATCTGCTGGGCGTGAAAGCCCGACCAGCAGCCAAGGCTTTGGGTGAACTGCGAGGTGTCGGCGTCATATTCCGCCATGTCGGCGCGCATCACCTTTGCCATGGCGCGGGCGATGTCGAGATGGGTGCCCCAGGTGTTTTGCAGCTTCAGTTGCACGATGTCGTCGATGCCGATCCCGGCCTGGGCTTGGCCGGCGGGAAAGCGGGCGGCCACGGCGGCGTGCAGTTCGGCATAGGTCTTGCGGGAGGTCATGGATTTTGTCCTTTCACGTCAATTGGATGCAAGGCGCTGGCCGGGCTTAGTCGAGGGCGTTCAGCAGGGTATAGGCCGGCAAAGTGATGAAGTCGGGCAACTGGGTTTCGGTGACCGCATCATGAAAGATCCGCGCCGCCGAGGCGTAGTGGCCGCGGTGAAAACCGTTCGGGCCAAGACGGTCCAGCAGGGCGACGACTTCGGACTGGACCATCTCGCCCAGCCATTCGGCATCGAGGCGCCGTTCGCCCCCCGCCGTCAGATGGACGGTGCTGCGGTGGCGCAGCCATTGCCATACCTGCGCGCGGCAAATCTCGACCGTGGCCACGTCTTCCAGCACGTCGTTGATCGCAACGCTGCCCTTGCCCGACAGCCAATGCGCCAGATAGTCGATGGCGGTGGCGATGTTGCCGGTGACACCGGCTTCGGTCACGCGGCCCCGGTGCGGGCGCAGCAGCATTTCCGGCTCGATCCGGTAGTATTGGCGCGGCACCTGGATCTGGTTCACACCCTTCAATTCCTCGGCAAAGATCGCGCGGGCGATGGGGACCAGATCGGGATGCGCGACCCAGGTGCCGTCATTGCCCATATCAACCTCGGCCAGGGTGCTGGCGCGGAAGGCCGCCATGGCGGCGGCATGGGCTGACGGATCGCCGGCAACCGGCAGTTGGACCGCCATGCCGCCGATGGCATGGACGCCCCGGCGATGGCTGACCTTGACCAGCCGCGCGGCATAGGCGGCGAGGAAGCCGCCGTCGATGGCAAGGTCGGACCGGTCCGGCAGGACATAGGCGGCGTGGTTGCGCAAGGTCTTGATATAGCTGAACACATAGTCCCAGCGCCCGCAGTGCAGGCCGGTGATGTGGTCTTTCAGTTCCCAGATGATTTCGTCCATCTCGAAGGCCGCGGGCAGGGTTTCGATCAGGACGGTGGCCTTGATCGTGCCATGGGGCAGGCCGATGCGGTCTTGGGTGAACAGGAACACCTCGTTCCAGAACCGGGCTTCTTCAAGCGATTCCAGTTTGGGCAGATAAAGGAACGGCCCCTGCCCCGTTGCGGCAAGCGCGCGGCCAGAGTGGAAGGCGAACAGGCCAAAGTCGAACAGCGCCGCCGAGACGGGCTGGCCCGCGATCAGGACATTGGCCTCTTGCAGGTGCAGGCCGCGGGGCCGCAGCATCAGGATGGCGGGATTGTCGGACACCTTGAGGCGGTCGTTGGGGGTGGCACCGTCCAGATCCAGCGTGCCGTCGCGGTAGTCCAGAAGATTGGCGTGGCCCGCGATGATGTTGGAAAAGCTGGGCGACGTGGCATCCTCGAAGTCGGCGACAAAGACATTGGCGCCGGAATTGAGCGCCGCGATCATCATGCGGCGGTCCACCGGGCCCGAGATTTCAACGCGGCGGTCGGCCAGCGCGGCGGGTGCGGGGGCCACATGCCAGACGCCTTGGCGGATGGTCTTGGTCTCGTCCCGGTAATCGGGCAGTTTGCCCGCGTCATAGTGCCCCTGACGCCGGGCGCGGGCGACCATCAGTGCGTGCAGGCGCAGGCCGAACTTGCCCTGCAGTTCGGCCAGAAAGCCCAGCGCCTCGGGCGTCAGAACTTGCGCCACGCCGGGCACGGCGCGCAGAACTGCGGGGACAACGGCGGGCACAATGGCGGGCACAATGGCGGGCATCGGGCGATCTAGCGGCATGCTGTTTCCTTTCGTGACCAGGCTGGCGAGTTGTGTCACACTAGTTATGTTATGCGGCGGGCGCAGCATGTTCTTGGCAGAAACGGGTCAGGCTGTCAGTTGCGTCGGCGGGAAACGGGAAATTTGTAAGGTTTGTCACAATGACAAAACGCAATGAGAAGCTGGTCATCGGCCAAAGGCTGAAGGTGCTGCGGCAAACCCTGGGTCTGACGCAGGGGCAGATGGCGTCCGAACTGGGCGTTTCGGCCAGTTACATCACGCTGATCGAGGCGGATCAGCGCCCGGTCTCGGCCAAGTTGTTGCTAAGACTGGCAGAAGTCTATGATCTGAACATTTCCGAGCTGGCGCCGAGTGCCAATGCGCAACTGGCCTCGGATTTCGAAGCCGCGCTGAAAGACCCCGCGCTGGAGGCGGGACCCGTGCCGCGGGCCGAGATCGAGGCGGTGTTGCAAACCTCGCCCCGCATCGCTGCTGCGCTGGTGCGGCTGCACGAACGTTACAGCGTGCAGATCCTGCACCAGCAGTCGGATGCCAACCCCTTGGCGGACCGCGACAAGATCGAGGCGCTGGCCGATGCCTCGCGTCCGGTCGAGGCGGTACGCAACTGGCTGTATGACAACCGCAACTATCTGGACATCCTGGACCGGGCCGCCGAGGCGATGGCGGATGATCTGGGCCTGCACCGGCCCGGGCGTCCCTATGATCTGGCGGACCGGCTGGCCGCGCATGACATCAAGGTGCGCATCCTGCCGGGGGCCGTGATGGGCGACCAGCTGCGCCGGTTTGATCCGCATCGGCGCGAGTTGATGCTGTCGGAACTGCTGGGCGAGGCGAGCCGGCGGTTTCAGATCGGCGTGCTGCTGGCCCGGCTCGAGCAGGAAAGCGCCATGGCGCAGACGCTGGCGCTGTCGGGGCTGACCGACCCTTCGGCGCTGTCTCTGGCGCGGGTGACGATGGCGAATTACTTCTCGGCGGCGCTGCTGATGCCCTATCGCCGGTTTCTGGCCGCCTGCGAGAACCTGCGCTATGACGTGGAATTGCTGAGCCACCGGTTCGGCACCAGTTACGAGCAGACTGCGCACCGCATGTCCACCTTGCAGCGGCCCGATGCGCGGGGGATTCCGTTCTTCTTCGTCCGGGTGGACCGGGCGGGCAATATCTCCAAACGGTTCAGCGCCGGGAAGTTCGCGATTTCGCGGTTTGGCGGGACGTGCCCGCTTTGGAACATTCACGCGGCGTTTGAAGTGCCTGATCAGGTACAGACCCAGATCATCCGGATGCCGGAGGGGGCCAGTTATCTGTCCTTCGCGCGCACAGTCACACGGTCGGGCGGCAGTCATAGCGCCCCGGCCACGCGGTTCGCCATCGGCCTTGGCTGCGATGTCGCCTATGCTCCGCGGCTGGTTTATGCCGACGGGATCGACCTGGGCCGGGTCAGGCCGGTGGATATCGGGCTGAACTGCTATCTGTGCGAGCGCACCAACTGCGCCTCGCGTGCGCAGGCACCGATCAACCGGCGCCTGGCGATCAATGAACGCGAGCGCAGCCTGGCGATTTACCGGTTCGAGGGCGAGTGAGGCGGAAGGTCAGGGCCCACAAGATCAGGGTGTGGTGAGGCCGGTGATCGACCTGATAGGTCGAGGCGATGGACATAAGAAGGCTGCGGTCCTTGCTGTCGGCGCAGCACAAGATCAGCGGCATCCGGCGGTTTTCCTGAAGGCGGTGGATCAGCGCGTCCAGCCCCTCGGCTTCGGACGGGTTGGCGACGGTGTTCACCACCAAAGCCACCAGCCGCGATTTGGAATTGTTCAGCGAGGCCGCCATCGCGTTGGGGCGAAAGCCGTGCTGCTTGGCCAGGTCAAGGATGCGCGTGCGGGTTTCGGGCTTGATGCGGGCGTCGTTGCCGAAAGCGCGGGACACGGTCGCAGACGAGACGCCGGCCAGCTTGGCCAGATCCACCGAGGTCATCCCCTTTTGGCGCATGCCCTGTCCCTTATGCCGCGCCCTTACGTCGCGGCGCCAAGCCTTATCTCAACCGCCTGGCCATTTCCAGCCGCCGAAAGTTTGATCGCATCCCACAGCCGGGCAAAGCGCAGGCCATTGGCCACGGTCGAAGGGTTGTCCATCCGCCCGGCACGCACGGACTGGAACGTGTGCATGGGCGTATCCAGAATCTCGTTGGTTTCGCGGGGGCCGGGTTTGCCGTCCAGCGAGATTTCGCGCCAGGCGCGCCAGGCGTCGATACGGATGATGGCGCGAGTGTAAAAGAAGGTGATGGCTGAAGCGCAGCCGGGCGGGCCTTCGCCAGCGGCGTTGAAGGTTACAAGCGCGCCGTTGGTCAGGCGGGCGGCGACAGCGCAAACCAGATCGACGGCCAGTCCGCGATTGTTGGTGAAGGCGGCAAGGCGCTCGAATTCCGCATCGGCCAGCACGCAGACGGTGTTCATCATATGCGCGCCGGTGTCGAACATGAAACCGCCGCCGGAAATGGCGGGGTTCTGTTTCCACTGGCCTGTGTAACTGTCCCGCCAGCCCTCCCAGATCGACGCGTTGACGCTGACGAGGTCGCCGAAATCGCCTCGGCGGGCGCGGTCATTGGTGTCGTGGATCAAGGGGGACAGGCCGCCCTGGAAGGCAATGACCACGGTGCGCCCGGTGCGGGTTTGGGCTTCGACGATCGATTCAGCCTCGGCCACCGTTGTCACCATCGGCTTTTCCAGCAGCAGGTCGTAACCGGCTTCGACCACGGCCAGCGCATTCTCGGCGTGAAACACATGCGGGGTGGCGACATAGACCGCATCCATCGCGCCCTGCACGG
Source organism: Rhodobacterales bacterium (assembly GCA_031368035.1). GTDB lineage: Bacteria > Pseudomonadota > Alphaproteobacteria > Rhodobacterales > Rhodobacteraceae > Stagnihabitans. The sequence continues at coordinate 8,797 of JANLQT010000216.1, forward strand.
CCAGGTCGGGATCGACGCGTTCAAATCCA
>JANLQT010000231.1:0-2855 GCA_031368035.1 Rhodobacterales bacterium
AAGCTGGCCGCCGGTGACGGCATCACCGAAATGTATGAGAAAACCCGCGCCGAAGGCTTCGGCCCCGAAGTGCAGCGCCGCATCATGGTCGGCACCTACGTCCTGTCGGCAGGTTTCTACGACGCCTATTACAACCGCGCCCGCAAGGTCCGCGCGCTTATCAAGCGCGACTTCGAGACGGTGTTTGCCGAAGGCATCGACGCCATCCTGACCCCCGCGACCCCCTCATCGGCCTTTGGCCTGGGCGAGATGGCCAATGCCGACCCGGTGCAGATGTATCTGAACGATGTCTTTACCGTCACGGTCAACCTCGCCGGCCTGCCCGGCATTTCGGTGCCGGTGGGACTTGATGCCAAGGGCCTGCCGCTGGGCCTGCAACTGATCGGCCGCCCCTGGGACGAGGCTGGCCTTCTGAACCACGCCTATGTGCTGGAACGCGCGGCGGGCTTTGTGGCCAAACCGGCGAAATGGTGGTAAGGCGGCCCGCACAACAAGAAACGTCGAGGCAGAACATGCGCGCTTTTTATCTGGTTCCGCTGGCTTTGGCCCTCGCGGCTTGCAGCCCCAGGATTCCCGAAAGCGGCGTTGCCGACTACAATTCCTATGTGAAGGGCGCAACCGTCTCCCCGACGGGCACCACCCCGTCCACCAGCTTTTCGCCCGATGCGGCGGCAGCCGCGATCGACTCTGCGGGCACGGGCGTGTCCACGGCGCCCCTTTCGGCAACCGGCACCGCCTCGGACGCCGCGCTGTTTGACCCCAACCGCCCGCGCGGCGATGCGCCCTCCACCATCACGGCGGATTCGGGCGAGATGCAATATGCCACCGCCGGCCTGTCGGACGAGCAAAGCTTTGCCGCCGTCACCTCGCGCGAGACGATCGAGGATGACAAGGCCCGCATCGCCGCCAACCGCGCGCAATATGTGGTGATCCAGCCGACCGACATCCCGCAGCGGCCCGACAACACCGGCGCCGACATCGTGAAATACGCACTGGCGACCACCAACCCGGTCGGCGCGCAGTTGTATGACCGGCCCTCGTTCTACCTGGTGAACCTGAAAACGGCCTGCCAGAAGTTCACCTCACCCGACTTCGCCCAGCAAGCTTTCCTCGCCAAGGGCGGGCCCGCGAAGGATCCCAAGGGGCTGGACGCCGACGGCGACGGTTTCGCCTGCGACTGGGACCCGACGCCGTTCCGCAACGCGCTGAAGTAACCCGTGCCCGGCTCGCCCAACCACGGGACGCGGCGCGGGGGCGCTGTCCCAAGGCTGATCGTGCTGCACTACACCGCGCTGCCCGACCTTGCCACCGCCCGCGCCTGGCTGTGTGACCCCGCCAAAGAAGTGTCCGCCCATTGGCTTCTCGCCGAGGATGGCCGCGCCGAGGCTCTTGTCCCCGAATCCCGCCGCGCCTGGCACGCCGGGGCAGGGGCCTGGGGCGGGATCACCGATGTGAACTCCGCCTCCATCGGCATCGAGATGCAGAACCCCGGCGACAGGCCATACCCCGAGGCGCAGATGGCCGGGCTGGAACGCTTGCTGCGAGGCATCCAGCAGCGCTGGTCCATCCCGCCCGCCGGGGTGATCGCCCATTCCGACCTCGCCCCCACCCGCAAACGCGACCCCGGCCCACGCTTCGACTGGCGCCGCCTCGCGCTGCAAGGCCTGTCGATCTGGCCGGACAGTCCCGGCGACCCTACCGCGCCGCTGGCCCCCAGCCTGACCGCCATCGGCTATCCCGACGCCCCTGAAAACGCCCGCCTGCACGCCTTCCGCCTCCGCTTCCGCCCCTTTGCGCACGGGCCAGAGGCACCAGAGGATCGGGCAGTGGCATCCTCCGTAGGATGGGTGATTCACCCATGCTGACTTGGGTGCCGCGATGGGTGAATCACCCATCCTACCCAACACCGCGCAGGGTCAAATCCTAACGCTTCGTAAATTTTGAATCGCAACCCCTTGATTCCGTTGCCTCCGAAATTTGTCCACGCGTGGACACTTTTCGGCCTGCCCGCGAAATCCCTTGACCCAGCGCCCGCGCCGCCCTATCCCGCCCCTCGCGCGGATGGCTGGATGACCGCGGGCGGTAACACCCGTCCGAGGAAAGTCCGGACTCCAAGAAGCAAGGGTGCCGGGTAACCCCCGGCGAGGGCAACCTCAGGGAAAGCGCCACAGAGAACAGACTGCCTTGATACGGGTCCGAAGGTTCGCCTTCGGCTCAGGCAAGGTAAAGGTGAAACGGCGGGGTAAAAGCCCACCGCGGACTTGGCAACAAGGACGGCACGGCAAGCCCCACCCGGAGCAATGCCAAATAGGGACCCCGCGTGGAAAGGTCCGCGTAACGCCCGGCAACGGGCTTGCGGAGACCTCCACAGGACGGCTTCAGTCCGAGGGGTCCGGGTTGGCAGCTTGACCGCCCTGGCAACAGGTGCGGCAGAGGAATGGTCATCCAGGGCGGAGAGCCGCCTGGACAGAATCCGGCTTACAGGCCATCCGCGCATATCTGCCAAAAAGGACACGAAACCACCGAACCTGCGGTTGACTCTGCCGCCTGCATGGCTAAAAGGCGGCTTCAAGCATTTCGCGGGGAAGGTCAGCCTTCCCCGATACTGGAGAGACGACGATGGCCAAACCGGCGACTATAAAGATCCGTCTTAAATCGACGGCTGGCACCGGGCACTTCTACGTGACCATTAAGAACGCCCGCACCATGACCGAGAAGATGACGATCAAGAAATATGACCCCGTCAAGCGGGAGCATGTCGACTACAAGGAAGGCAAGATCAAGTAAGATCTGCCGCTCCGAACGACTTCAAAGCCGCGCAGCAATGTGCGGCTTTTTCGTTTGCGCGGGCCAGT
>JANLQT010000240.1:0-2499 GCA_031368035.1 Rhodobacterales bacterium
GTCTGGGTGGCGCTGCTGGCGCGGACCATGTCGGGCGGGTTTGCTGCCGCCTGGCCGTTGGCGGTGGGTGTCACGCTGGGGGATTGTCTGTGGCCGTTGCTGGCAATTTTCGGCATGGGCTGGGTGCTGTCGGTATACGGCGACTTCCTGCAGGTGCTGCGTTGGGTGGCGGCGGTGACGTTTCTGATCATGGGCGTGCTGCTGATCCGCAAGTCGGGCACGCTGCTGAGGGCGGACAGCCGGCTGACGCGGCCTGGGCGGCTGGCGGGGTTCCTGACCGGGGTGGCGGCGGTGATCGGCAATCCCAAGGCGATCCTGTTCTACATGGGCGTGCTGCCGGGGTTCTTCGGCGATCTGTCGCGGCTGAAGACGCCGGATATCGTGGCGATTCTGGCGGTGTCGGTGACAGTGCCGCTGGTGGGAAACCTTGGGTTGGCGTTGTTTCTGGACCGGGTGCGGGTGCTGCTGGCCAGCCCTGAACGGGTGCGGATGCTGAACCGGATTTCGGGCGGGCTGCTGATTCTGGTGGCTGTCGTCATTCCGTTTGTGTGACCGGAATCTTGGGCGGTTTGCGTGACATTCCCTCGCGCGCGCGGTATGACTCGCGCGCATGAGAAAAGGTTGAAGACCTATGGCTGAAGAGCCCAAGAAGACTGAAAGCTACGGCGCGGATTCCATCAAGGTTCTCAAAGGCTTGGACGCCGTCCGCAAACGGCCTGGGATGTATATCGGCGACACCGATGACGGCTCGGGCCTGCACCACATGGTGTATGAGGTGGTGGACAACGGCATCGACGAGGCTTTGGCCGGTCATGCGACCGAAGTCCGGGTGAAAATTCATGCCGACGCCTCGGTTTCGGTGTTCGACAATGGCCGCGGCATTCCGGTGGATATCCACCAGGAAGAGGGCGTTTCCGCCGCCGAGGTCATCATGACCCAGCTGCACGCGGGCGGGAAATTCAACAACACGGATGAAAGCGGCAACGCCTACAAGGTGTCGGGCGGTTTGCACGGCGTCGGCGTGTCAGTGGTGAATGCGCTGTCGGAATGGCTGGTGCTGACGGTCTGGCGCAACGAGACGGAATATGAGGCGCGGTTCGAGGATGGCGTGGTGGTCGAGCATGTCCATCCCGTCGGCCCGGCGCCGGGGATGCGCGGCACGATGGTGCGGTTTCTAGCCTCGGCCAAGACCAACCGCGAGACCGGCGCGACGTTCTCCAACCTCGACTACCAGTTCAAGATTCTGGAAACCCGGCTGCGCGAGCTGGCGTTCCTGAACTCTGGCGTGCGGATCATTCTGGAGGATGAACGGCCCGCCGAACCGCTGAAGACCGAGTTTTACTACGACGGCGGCGTGCGGGAATTCGTCAAATACCTGGACCGGTCGAAGACCCCGGTGATGGCGGAGCCGATCTACATGATTGGCGAGAAGAACGGCATCGGCGTGGAAGTCGCGATGTGGTGGAACGACAGCTACCATGAAAATGTGCTGCCGTTTACCAACAACATCCCGCAGCGCGACGGCGGTGCCCACCTTGCGGGCTTTCGCGGCGCCTTGACGCGGACGATCAATTCTTATGCGCAGACGAGCGGCATTGCGAAGAAGGAAAAGATCGACTTCACGGGGGATGACGCGCGTGAAGGGCTGACCTGTGTGCTGTCGGTGAAGGTGCCGGACCCGAAATTTTCGAGCCAGACCAAGGACAAGCTGGTTTCCTCTGAGGTGCGGCCTGCGGTTGAGAACCTGGTGAACGAAAAACTGGGCGAGTGGTTTGAGGAAAACCCCGGCCCGGCGCGGATCATCGTCGGCAAGATCATCGAGGCGGCTTTGGCGCGGGAAGCGGCGCGGAAGGCGCGGGATCTGACCCGGCGCAAGACGGCGCTGGATATCGCATCTTTGCCCGGCAAACTGGCGGATTGTCAGGAACGCGACCCCGCCAAGTCCGAGATTTTCCTCGTCGAGGGCGATTCGGCAGGCGGGTCGGCCAAGCAGGGCCGTAGCCGCGCCAATCAGGCCGTGCTGCCGCTGCGGGGCAAGATCCTGAACGTGGAACGCGCGCGGTTCGACCGCATGCTGGGGAGTGCCGAGATCGGCACGCTGATCACCGCGCTCGGTACCGGCATCGGGCGGGATGAGTTCGACATCAAGAAACTGCGCTACCACAAGGTCGTCATCATGACCGACGCCGACGTGGACGGCGCGCATATCCGGACGCTGCTGCTGACGTTCTTCTTCCGGCAGATGCCGCAGCTGATCGACGGCGGTTATCTGTATATCGCGCAACCGCCGCTGTACAAAGTCGCGCGCGGCAAGTCCGAGGTCTACCTGAAGGACCAGCCCGCACTCGACGATTACCTGATCGAGATGGGCATGGACGGGGCGGTGCTGCGCCTGCCCTCGGGTGAGGAAATCGCCGGGGCGGACCTTGCGCGGGTGATCGACGGCGCAAGGGCCTTCCGCCGAATCCTGGACGCGTTCCCGACGCATTACCCCCGCGC
>JANLQT010000250.1:0-4386 GCA_031368035.1 Rhodobacterales bacterium
CCGCCGCGAGCGCCGGCGGAATGGCCGCACGACGTTTCGTGATGTGGTCCGGCGTTTCCGTGACGTGCGCTGCGAGGAGATCCTGCGGCGTGCGCCCGACGGCACATGGCCAGATGTCCCGCTGGCAATCGATTCCGGCGAACTTTACCTACACAGCATCGGCTTCAGTATTCCGGTTGCCGCGTTGTATGCGGGAACGTGGCTGGCCGAAGGAACCTAACCCGGTATCCCACCGATTGCGCCGGGACAGGCAAAGCGCGCCCCCGAACCGCCCGTTTCCAGCCGGGCGAGACTGCCCTATATCCAGACCGTGCAACATCATCCGACTCCTCCCCCGGCAGACCAGGTGACCGGCTACCTGACCCGCCTGAACGCCGAACAACGCGCCGCCGTCGAAACCGTCGATGGCCCGCTGTTGGTACTCGCCGGCGCCGGCACCGGCAAAACCCGTGTGCTTACCACGCGGTTCGCCCACATCCTGCTGACCAAACGCGCCTTCCCCAACCAGGTCCTCGCCGTCACCTTCACCAACAAGGCAGCGCGGGAGATGCGCGAACGCGTCGCCACCCTCCTAGGCGAACCCGCCGAGGGCCTGTGGCTCGGTACCTTCCACGCCCTGTGTGCGCGGATGCTGCGCCGGCATGCCGACCATGTCGGGCTGGCGTCCAACTTCACCATCCTGGACACCGACGACCAGTTGCGCCTGCTGAAGCAACTGATACCGGCCATCATCCGCGCCGGCCAGCGCTTTTCGTCGATGTTGGCGGCGGCGATCAGTTGCTTCAGCAGGCGCAACTGGTCGTCGGTGTCGAGGATGGTGAAGTTGGACTTCAGCCCCACCAGTTCGGCATGGCGGCGCAGGATCTTCACGCTCAACGAGTGGAAGGTGCCCATCCAGGGCATGCCTTCCGCCACTTCGCCCAGCAGGCGGTGCACGCGGTCCTTCATCTCGCGCGCGGCCTTGTTGGTGAAGGTAACGGCGAGGATTTCGTTGGGCCGCGCCCGGCCCATGCGGAGAAGATGCACGATGCGCGAGGTCAGCGCCTTGGTCTTGCCGGTGCCCGCGCCGGCCAGCATCAGGACCGGGCCGTCCAGCGCCTCGACCGCAGCCCTTTGCGCGGGGTTCAGGTCGTCAAGATAGGGGGCTGGCCCGGAAGATTGGGCGCGCGCGCCAAGCGCACGCTGGCTAAGCGGGAGGGCGGCTTCGAAAGCCTCGCTGTCGTCCCAAGAGGTCATGGCGGCAGGTTAGCGCCACAGGGCGCCGTTGGAAAGCCTTGTTCTTCGATTGTTCCTTGAGAAAGCCAAGGCCGCTCAATCGGCGGCGGGATACTGCTCGGTCATGCCATCCCGATATCTGGCGAACAGGAGCGCAAAGGCCACAATATCTGCGGTGCTCCAGCCCTGATACAGGCGCATCATGCGTTGCCATTTGGCCTTGTGGAACGCCTCGAACAATTCGCCCGCCTTGGGCGTCAGTTCCAGAACTGACCGCCGCCCGTCGGCCTGGCTGACGGCGCGGGCAAGGTAGCCGCGCTCGACCAGGTCGGACGCGATCCGGCTGGCGCGGGAGGGGTCCACCGCCAGCTCTTCGGCCAGAAGGCCCACGGTGGGTTCTTCGGGCGCCGGGCGACCATAGCCGTGGCGGATGCGGGTCAGGGCGGACAAAGCGTGGAACTGGGTGGTCTCCAAGTCGGTGCCAAGCTCGTCCAGCAGGCTTTGCGGCACGTCGCCCTTCATCACCCGGCGGACGTGGTGGAACATGTCGGCGTCAAGCGACATCAGCGCGATGGCGGCATCCTCGGCAAAGCCGGTGTCCAGAAGCACGGTCATCAGCGCCTGATGATGCGGCGATTGCGTCTTGCAGGCAGGGGAGGAGGGCGGGCTGGCGGTCATGGCCTCGGCTAACAGGAATGAGTGATGCTGTCAATTAGGTGCCTCAGGCAATTACATGCTGTTGACATACATATTCCTCACCTGTATGAGGATCGCACACCATTTCGGATATCCCCATGACTGACATTCAAACCGCCGGCGCGCCCGAGGCGGCCGCGCCCCATTCCGCCGCCCATTCCGCCACCACCATGGACCACCGGCCGACCGGCTCGGCCCGGCTGGTGCTGTTTTCCATCGGACTTCTGCTGCTGCTGGCCGCGCTGGACCAGACCATCGTTTCGACCGCTTTGCCGACCATCGTGGCGGAACTTGGCGGCTTGGATCACCTGAGTTGGGTGATAACCGCCTATGTGCTGACCTCGACCGTGGTCGCGCCTTTGTATGGCAAGCTGGGGGACCTTTACGGGCGGCGGAACATGACGTTCATCTCGGTCGGGATCTTCGTTTTCGGCTCGGCCCTGTGCGGCGTGGCCAATTCGATGGGCTTCCTGATCGCCGCGCGGGCGGTGCAGGGCGTGGGCGGCGGCGGGCTGTTCGTGCTGGCGTTCTCGGTGGTGGGCGATGTGATCGCGCCCCGGGATCGCGGCAAGATTCAGGGGCTGTTCGCGGCGGTGTTCTCGATTTCGTCCGTCGTCGGGCCGCTGGTGGGCGGGGGGCTGGTGCAGGTGGCGAACTGGCACTGGATCTTCTTCATCAACCTGCCGCTGGGCCTGATCGCGGTGATGGGCTTTGCCGCCGGGTTCAAGGCGCGCGGGGTCAGGACCAAGCACAAGGTCGATTGGCTGGGGGCGTTCCTGCTGACGGCCTCGGTCGGGGCGCTGACGCTGTACACCTCGCTTGGCGGGCGCAGCTTCGGCTTTGGCTCGCCCGAAGGGCTGGCGCTGGTGGCGGTCACGGTGTTCGGCGGTGCGGCGTTCCTGTGGGTCGAGGCCCATGCGGAAGAGCCGATCATGCCCTTGTCGCTGTTCAAGCTGAACACGTTCTGGGCGTCCTCGGTCTTGGGCTTTTCGCTGGGCAGCGCGATGTTCGGGGCGATCACCTTCCTGCCTTTGTATCTGCAAATCGCCAAGGGCGCCTCGCCCACCATGTCGGGGCTGGAGATGATCCCGCTGACCGTCGGCATCCTGGCCGCGACCACGATCACCGGGCGCTACATGAGCCAGACCGGACGCTACCGGATCATGCCGATCATCGGGCAAAGCTTTGTGATCCTTGGGCTTTTGTTGCTATCGCTGATCAGCGTGTCCACCCCGATCTGGCTTTTGTCGGCCTATCTGGTCGTGCTGGGCTTCGGCATGGGTTGCATCTTCCCGGTCATCACCACCGCTGTGCAAAGTGCGGTGCCGCGCGACCAGATGGGCACGGCCACGGCGTCCAGCCTGCTGCTGCGGCAAATGGGCGGCAGCTTAGGGATTGCGATCTTTGGGGCGCTGTTCGCCAGTTGGTTTGGGCAAGCGTTGCTGGCGATGCCGGATGTGACAGTGGCGCTTGGCGGGGCCGATCTGGGGCCGCAAAGCCTGGCCAAACTGTCGGCGGATCAGCAGCTTGCGGTGGGGACTGCCCTTGCCACCAGCCTTGCGCCGATCTTCCGGATTGACGCGGCGGTGTCAGTGATCGGCCTGATCGCCGCCTTCCTGATGGAGGAACGCCCGCTGCGGTCAGCGGCGGAGTTCCGGGGCGAGTAAGCGTTGATCCCGGACGCTTTGGCGGGGCTGCTGCGGCGGCACCGCCTGTTTTTCGGGCAACTGCCGCAAGAACGCGCAAATCCGCCCGGCCAGCCTTCCACCCCCCCTTGCGCTGCACCGCAGCACGCCTAAAGTCGGCCGCTATTCCCGCCCCTGCCCGGCGGGCGCGGAGACCTGCCATGACCGAGTTCAAGAAGATCCTGATCGCCAATCGCGGCGAAATTGCCATCCGCGTCCTGCGCGCCGCCAATGAGCTGGGCAAGAAAACCGTCGCGGTCTATGCGGAGGAGGACAAGCTGTCGCTGCACCGCTTCAAGGCGGACGAGGCCTATCTGATCGGCGAGGGGCTGTCGCCGGTCGGGGCCTATCTGTCGATCCCCGAGATCATCCGGGTCGCCAAGCAATGCGGCGCGGATGCGATCCATCCGGGCTATGGGCTGCTGTCGGAAAACCCTGATTTCGTTGATGCCTGCGATCAGGCCGGGATCACGTTTATCGGGCCGAAGGCCGAGACGATGCGGGCCTTGGGCGACAAGGCGTCGGCGCGGCGGGTGGCGATGGCGGCGGGGGTCCCGGTCATTCCGGCGACGGAAGTGTTGGGCAACGACTTTGCAGCGATCAAGACGGAAGCGGCGGCGGTCGGCTATCCGCTGATGCTGAAAGCGTCCTGGGGTGGCGGCGGGCGGGGCATGCGGCCGATCAACAACCCCGAGGAACTGGAAGCCAAGGTGCTGGAAGGCCGGCGCGAGGCCGCAGCCGCCTTCGGCAACGACGAGGGCTATCTGGAAAAGATGATCCTGCGCGCGCG
>JANLQT010000470.1:0-10449 GCA_031368035.1 Rhodobacterales bacterium
CCGACCGAAATCCGCGCCCGCGCTGTCAGGATGTCACATTCGGCCGCCTTCAGCTTCAGCGCCGCTTCAATCTCGCGCCGGCGCAGCTCTGCCCAACGATCATAGCGCATCACGACTTCGACCGCGACGGAAGGGGCCAGATCCGCTGGCGGGTTTGGCCTTTCGCGCAAGGTTGCGATCCGGTCCAGCAGCGCGGCCCGCTCGGCCTCGGCCTTGCGAAGCGCGGCCAGGTGCATGTCCTTGATCAGATGAGAAATCGTCATCAAGGCGGGAAGGCGGGGATCATGAGCCAAATTTGATGCTCCTGGCGCGGCGGCGCATGGTTTCGGCAAAGCGGACCGCTGCGGCCACCGCCTTGTAATGGTCCGGTTGAATGATCTTGCCGACATCGACGGTGGCATGCAGCGCGCGGGCGGTCGGCGGATCGGAATAGATCGGAACGCCGGCCAGCGCCGCGCGCTCGCGAATGCGGGCGGCGACATCGTCCACGCCCTTGGCCACCACCACCGGCGGGCGCTGGTCGGTGCGCTTCCATTTCAAAGCGACGGCATAATGGGTCGGGTTGACCACCACCACATCAGCGGTTTTCACCGCCACCAGCATCTTGTTCAGCGCGATTTCCTGCGCGCGCTGGCGACGATGCGATTTGACATGCGGATCGCCCTCACTGTCCTTCATCTCTTGCTTCATCTCGTCCCGCGACATGCGGGCCCGGCCCCGGTGCAGCCACCATTGCCAGCCGTAGTCCAGACCGCCAAACCCCAGCGCCAGCACGGCCGCGACACTCAAGAGCCGCAGCATCAACTGAAGCAGCCACTGACTTGCCGGCGCGGCTTCAAGGTCAAACCGGGTCAGAAGATCGGGCAAAGCCGGGCCAAGCACGAAGGCCAGTGCCGCAAGCACGGCCAGCGCCTTGGCGAAGTTGCGGGCAAAGGCCACCAGCCCTTCCTTGCCGAAGCGGGAATGGGCCCCGGCCATCGGCGAGATCCGCGACAATTTCGGCGCGATGCGCGAGGGGACGAAGACCAAGGCCCGCTGAGCAAATGCGGCGCCGATGATCAGCAGCATCGGCAGACCGAACACTGGCAGCAGGGGAACGGCGATATCGGCCATCAGCGCGCCGGGCCCCCCCGATCCGCCGGTCAGCAGCCGCGGCACCAGCCGATCGGGCTGACCCAGCAACGCCGTGCCCAGATCGCCCAGGCGTTGCACCAGATCGCCCCCGGTCAGCGCCAGAGACAGGGCAAACCCGACCATCGCGGCCGCCCCAAGCAGCTCTGCCGAGCGCGGAATATCGCCTTGCTTGCGCAAGTCCTCCAGCCGGCGCTGGGTTGGCTCAAAGGATTTCTCGGCATCGCTGTCCTCGCCACCGCTCATGGCGGGACCGCATAGGGGGCGGACAAAAACCCGCTCAGCGCCGCGTGCCAGACCATCATCATGGTCGGCAGCGTCACGGCCAGCAGCACCAATGCCCCGAAGGTCAGCGCCGGCGCCCCGATCAGGGTGACCGACAGTTGCGGCATCGCGCGGTTCACCAGACCCAGCGCGAGGTTGTACAGCACCGAAGCGATGGTGAAGGGCGCGGCAAGCGAGAAGGCCAGCGTGAAGGCGGCGGTGATCCGCATCAGCCCCCAGTCGGACAGATCGCCCACCACCGGCATATGCCCGGCCGGCAAAAGCGTATAGGATTGCACCGTCAGGGCCGCGACATGCGCGCCCAGCCCGGCCTTGGCCGCCAGCGCCAGTCCGGCGAAAGTCATCAACTGGCCGATGGCCGGCTGCGGTTCAGGGGCTATGCCGCCCACCATCTGGCTCAGCGACGAGGCCTGCGCGATCTGCACCGCCGCCATCTGCAGGGCCAGCACGAACAGCCGCAGCGTCAGTCCAAGCACCAGGCCGATGGCGCTTTCGGTCAGCAGAATCGGCAGCATCGCCGCCCCATCCTGAACCGCGGGCAGCTTGTCGGACACCGCGGGGGCAACCACCACGGTCAGGGCAAGCGCCACCCCCAACCGCAGCCGGGCCGGCACCACCTGTTCGCCAAACACCGGCAACAGCGCCGCCATGGCGCCGACGCGGAAGAACACCATCAACCCGGCAATCAGCCCGGTCGAGCCCATGTCGGCAAGGCCCTGCAACTGCTCGAACAGCCCGTTCACGGCGCGACCACGCCCACCAGCGCCGGGCGTGCCTCCATCCCGATTTCCTCGTAGGACAGGACCGGCAGGGACAGCCCCTTGGCCGCCACCACGGTGCGCAGGAAGCGCCGGCGCAGGGTCGAGGTCACCAGCGCGGGAAAGGTTCCGGCTTCGGCCGCACGGTTGAATTTCTCGGCAATGGCATTGGCGAGGCGGCCAAACTGATCCGGCGGCAGGGCGACGTCGCGCAGGCCCCGTTCGCCCTCGATCTGGTGGCTGGCGAAGGTCTTTTCCCATTCAGGCGCCAGCTGGATCAGCGGAATCGTCCCGTCCGCCCGCTTCAGATCCGCCACCAGCTGGAAGCCAAGCCGCTGGCGGACATGCTCGCAAATCGCTTCCGGCGCGCCAAGGCTGCGGCCCTCGGCAATCGCTTCCAGGATCAAGGGCAGGTTGCGGATCGAGACCTTCTCTTCCAGCAGCATCTTCAGCACGGTCAGCAGCATGTCGACCGGCACCTTGTCGGGCACCAGTTCGTCCAGCAGGCGCTTGTTCTGCTCGGCCCGTGCCAGATCGGTGACCTTCACGAACTCGTCCAGCAGCCGTCGCAGGGTGCGCAAAGACATCAGCCGGGCAAGGTTGTTGCGGATCACCTCCAGCAGGTGGGTCGCCAGCACCTCGGGCGAGGAGACCACCGTCAGGCCAGAGATGGCGGCATCTTCCTGGGCATCGGGCAGAATCCAGCGGGCGGGCGCGCCATAGACCGGCTCTTTCACGTCCAGCCCGTCCGGCGCCGGGACGCCCTCGGTCAGCAGCACCAGCACCCGGTCGCTCATCAGCTTGTCGCGGACCTTTTCCACCCCCTGAAGCCGGATGCGATAGGTGCCGGGCGGCAGCCCCGCCTCATCCGTCAGGCGAATTTCCGGCAGGATCAGCCCATAATTTGACGCGACATGGTTGCGCATGTTGGCGATGCGGCTTTCAAGCCCGGTGGCGGGGTCCAGCACCATGGCGATCAGGTTCGAGGCAAATTCGATATGGATATCGTCGAAATCCAGCACATCGCCGATGGATTTTCGCAGCGGCTGGATGGACACCGTTTCGGCCGGCGGCGGGGGTTTGAGAGCGGCCGCTCTGGCGCGCCAGGCCATGTATCCCAGGGCGAGCGCCGCCAGGGCGAAGGGCACGATCGGCATGCCCGGCACCAGTCCGATCACCGCCATCAGCCCTGAAACGGTGGCGAGCGCCGCCGGATACCGCCCGAGTTGCGCGAAAAAGCTCAAATCCGCCGAGCCCACCGCCCCGCCGCGTGCCAGCAGCAGCGCCGATGCGACCGAGATGATGACGGCCGGAATCTGGCTGACCAAAGCATCGCCGACCGTCAGGATAGAATAGGTCTCGAACGCGCGGGACAGGGGCAGGCCGTGCACCAGCACGCCCATGATCAGGCCCATGACGAAGTTCAGCGCCGTGATCATCAACCCCGCCACCGCATCGCCCTTCACGAACTTCGAGGCGCCGTCCAGCGAGCCGAAAAAGTTGGTCTCGGCCAGTTCCTTTTCGCGCCGCGACTTGGCCTCGGCATGGGTGATCGCACCCGCCGACATGTCCGCGTCGATGGCAAGTTGCTTGCCGGGCATCCCGTCCAGCGCAAAGCGCGCGCCAACCTCGGCCATCCGGCCCGCGCCCTTGGTGATGACGACGAAATTCACGATCAACAGGACGAAGAAGATCACCACGCCCAGCAACAGATTGCCCCCCATGATGAAGGTGGCAAACCCCTGGATCACATGACCCGCCGCCGCCGTGCCGGTGTGGCCCTGGCCGATGATCAGCTTGGTGGACGAGACGTTCAGCGACAGCCGCAGCATCAGCGAGGCCAGAAGGATGGTCGGGAAGGCAGAGAAATCCAGGGGGCGTTCAATGAAGATCGTGACGGTGAACATCAAGATCGCCAGCGCGAAGCTGACCGCAAGGCCAAGGTCCATGACCCAGGCCGGCACCGGCAGGACCATCATCAAGATGACCCCCATCAGCGCCAAAGCCAGAAGGATGGTCGGCCGGAACAGGACTTGCGGGGTGAAAAAGCTGCGATTCATGATGTTCAGCCCCGATTTCCAAACAAGGGCCCCAGCCCGTCCTGCAGGGGAACCAAAGATCCGGTCGCGCCCCGCGCCCCGGCCTTCAAAAGCGGAAAGAGGTTGGGACGGTCGGGCGTTGCGGCCGCGGTCTGCATCGGGATTTCCGGCGCCGAGGGCGTCAACCCGCGCAGGGCCGTCACGCGGTCAAGGTAGGGCCCGGCGAGGTCGGGTGTCCGGCTGTGATAGGCGGCGATCGCCTTGTCCCAATCGCCGGTCTCCTGGCGCAGCTCGGTCAGGAAGACGGCGGCATAACGGGCGTTCTGCACGGGATCGAACATCGTGGCCAGCGTGTCAAAGGCCTCGCCGTGGTAATAGGTGTTGATCTGAAAGCAGCCAATGTCGAAATTGTCATCGCCCGCTGCCAACCGGTCGCTGGCGGCCTTCAGCGCCTCATCCTCCGAGGCGAACCAATACCCCTGGCCGTTGTCGTTGATCGCCCAGGGCCAGGGCAGGAACACACCATTGCTGCGGCGCCCGGTTTCGGCCCGTGTGATCGCAAGCAGAATGTCGAGCGGCACCCCGCTTTCGCGCGCCGCAGCCTGCGCCGCCGCGTCGCAAAGCGTGCCAGGCTCGTCCGCGGCATGGGCCAGGTCGGTCACGCCGATCAAGGCGAGTAGTGGCAGGATCTTCGATCCGCGCATGGTGGGATTCTCCCGCTGCGACTTTGCGTCTTGGCCAGACTAGGGCCCGAACCTTTCCAGATGGTTTCCAGCATTGGGTGGCCAGACCCTTCTTGACGCGCCGGCAGGACGCCAGGCCTTGGCCGGGGCTATTGCGTCGGCGGCGCCGGGGCCGGCACCGCTGCAAGCAGCGCCAGGATGGCCGCCTGCGTCGTATCCGCTGTGTCCACGATCGCCTTGGCCTGGGCGAGCGGGCCCGGCTCAGGCTGACCGGATTTGGGCGGCGGTGGGGTCGGCACGGCCAGAAGGGACTTTGCGGCATCGGCCCAGGGCGCAGGACCGCCCTCCGCAAGGACAGGCCAATCCTTTGCCAAAGCCATCGACGCCCAATAGCCGTCGTCTTTGCCCAGAACGTGGTAGATATCCGCAGCGGCCCGATGATTTCCAGTCAGGGTCAACCCCTGGGCTTTCAGGTCCTGAAGCGCGGGGTCTTCCATGCCTGCCACCGCTTGCACCACGGCTATCCCGTCGCTTTGCGCCAGGGCAAGCCGCGCCACCAAATGCGGATCGGGATCAGGCACGAGGGCAAGCCACGCCGCGGCCTGATCCGTGAAGCCAAAGCCCAGCAGCCGGTCCGCAATGCGCGCCGCCGCGGGTAATCCAGATGGCGGCGGCATCGCGCCGGCGGGCAGCACGGCCCAGGCGGCGACATCGTCGTCGGTGCCCAGCACGGACAGAAGCGACCAAACCGTTCCGGCAAGTTCGGGGTGCGCGGCAAGTCCCTCAAAGCTTTGATCAAACTGCCCGGCCGCCGCGCGTCCAAGCGTCATGGCGGTTTCGAACTGCGCCGCATCCGGACCATCGCGGCGCTCTTGCGCGACAGCGGCCAGGGCGTCGATCTGTTCGGGCGCAATTGGCTTCATATCGGTCGCGGTCGTCGTGACCAGCGCGGCCAAAGCATCCTCGGACGCCGGGCCGGATTGCCTGGCCAGCGGCGCAAGCCGCGCCTCGGCAGCGGTCAGATCGCCCTGCGCCACGTCCAGTTTCGCTTCCAGAAGGGTGACTTCTGCCGTCTTCGCTCCCGGCAGACGCGTGACCGCGTCACGGATGGCGCGAGCGGCAAGGCCGTCATGGATCGACAGAAGCCTGTCCGCCAGCCTGGGTCCGACCAGACGGCGAAGATGCGGCGGCAGGGCGGAAAAGGCGCGCACCACGGCCCTGGTGTTCACCTCTGGTTCATGCTGCAGATCGGCAATCGACAGCGTGGCCCAAAGTGCCGCGGCAGTGTCGCAGCCGGCCATGGACTTGAATGCGCCCCCGGTGTCGGGGCGGTCGTCCAGGATCAGAGCCAGGCTGGTCCAGACCGGCACCTCGTCCGTTTCGATCGGAAACGCGCCCATCAAGGCCCGGGCCTCGGCGCCAAAGCCAAGGTAAAGTTCAAATTTCACCGCTTTGGCAATGAGTTCCGGGTCGGGCTTGTCAAACTCACCCACCATGCCGGTCATGGGCACGGCCATTTGCTCGGCGACCGGTTGGTCCGAAAGCATCCAGGTCGTCATATCCAGCGCCTCATCTGCCAGGCAGGTGCTGCCGGTGGCCGAGGTTGGCTCGCTTGCCGTCTCGCCCAGATGGGTGGCGTAGTTTGGTGCGTCGCCCAAGGAAAAACGGGTGTTTGGCGCCCCGACCACCATACCCTCGGTCGGGCTGCGCGGCAGCGACATGTCGATCAACCCAGCAGCGGCCCCCCGGCTCATTTCCTCCAGCAGCGCCTTGCGCAAAGGCTCCATCCCCTCGGCCACCGGCAGCGGGCCGGCGGGCGCGTCGGGCTTGCCCGAGGCCGGCGCGCTTTGGTCCGTCAGCCGCGCGCCGACCCAGTCATAGGACGGGCCGCCGCTGTCCGGGACGTCCGGATGGGCCGCGACCTCCTTGACCTGCGCGCCGGGCAAATCCACCTCGAACGCGGAGCTTTTGGGAGGTTTTCCGGTCTTGATGTCGATCACGACGATGGAGGGGCGGAATGCGAAAGGCATGGCAAAACAGCTGCACCCGATGCCCAGATGCAAATCGCCATTCGAAGGATCGACCCACAGCGCCGACACCCGGTCCCGGCCGATCAGCTTGTAAACCGAGGTCAAATCATAGCGCGGCTTCTGACCCGCCACGCGCAGGGCATAGCCGTCAGGCGTGCGCCCGACCTGCCAGTCGATGACCTGCCCGAAATCCAGCGCGATCCGGGTGAAGGTGTCATGCTCGCCACTGGTGACGGTGACGTTTTGCGCGGCGCCTGGCAGCGGCGCGAGCAGTGCCAGGACCAGAACCAGTCGGGCAAAGAACCGATGCATCATGCCGCGGCTTCCTGCTTCAGGCCGCGCAACACCTCTTCGACGTCGGAAAAGCTGGGGCGAACATGATGCGGCGTGTTCTGCCGACCCACCTCGATGCAGATATTGGGCGGATGGCGGTGCAGGTTGGCCACCAGCACCTCGCGCACAAGAAGGTAGAAGTGCTGATCCTCTTCCACCACAGACTTCACCCGGCTGGCGAAGGGGCCGACAAAGCCGTAGGCCATGAACACCCCCAAGAATGTGCCGACCAGGGCGCCGCCGATCATGCCCCCCAGAATTTCCGGTGGCTGGTCGATCGAGCCCATGGTCTTGATCACGCCCAGAACCGCGGCGACAATGCCGATGGCAGGCAGCGCATCGGCCACGGATTGCAGGGCGTGGCTGCCATGCAAGGCGTGGTGCTGGCTTGACTCCAGGCGCTTGTCGAGCACCTCTTCCACCTGGTGCGGATCGTCGTAGTTCATCGAGGCCGCGCGCATCGTGTCACAGATGGTATCGACCAGTTCATGGTCATGCTTGATCTTGGGATAGCGGCTGAAAATCGACGAATCCTGTGGGTTTTCAATATGCTCTTCCAACGCAACCGGATTGGCGCGTGCCGTGCGGATCAGGTCGAACAGCAATCCAAGCAGGTCACGGTAGTCGGCCGGCTTCCATTTCGCGCCTTTGAAGACCTTGCCCATGTCCTTGGCGGTCTGCTTGACCGTCGCAAAGTCATTGGCCAGCAGAAACGCCCCGACCGAGGCCCCGCCGATCACGATCATTTCGTGCGGCATGGCCTCGAGAATGATTTCCATTTTGCCGCCGGCGAACATATAGCCGCCGAACACCATCACGAAGATCATAATGATGCCGATGATTCCAATCATGACCCAATCCCTTGCCCCACCAGTCTGCAGCCTTGCCGATCCGGGTTAAGATTCACTGACCTCAGTTCTTCGGCGCATTCGCGTTGCGTCCTGCGATCAGGACCGAGATCGAATAGGCCATGTCCGGGTTCATTCCCGAAAGGATCGCCGCCGCCGCCTCCGGATGCATACGGCCCAGAAAGCCCGAGGCGAAATCCGGGTCCATCTTGTTGAACAGCGTCGCGGCATCGGCCGGTTTCATCGCCTCATACACGGCGGTCAGCTTGGCGAGATCATTCTCTGCCGCGCCGTCGGCCAGCGACAACGTCTTCTTCATCTCATCTTCTGCCCCCTTCAGCTCGCCCATGCGCTTGCTGATCGCCTGATCCGCCAAGGCCAGGGCCGCCAGCCGCTGAGAGACCGCCGCTTCTTCCGTCTTCACCTTCTGCTCTCGCGCCGAAAGTGCGGCCGCCAGGGCGACGGGCGGAATCGGGCAGTCTTTGGGGAGCGAGGCTTCAGCAGCGCCCGGCGCTTCGGCCAGGGCCCGGCCAATGCCGCTGCCAAGCCGCAACGCACCCGACGAGGCCAGGATGATTGCCAGGATCGCCAGCGCGCCCCGCCCGGGCCTTCGGTACGGCTTTCGCACCGGCTTGGTTCCAGGTTTGATCTTTTCGGTCATTCCGCCGCCTCCACATCATTGCGCGGCAGTCTGCGCCGGACAAAGCGAAGGCGCTTGTCACTCTCAAGCTCGGGCGATGTCGGCTCGAACTCTGGCCGGGCTTCAAAGCCCGCGTCCGGAATGTCGTGCATCGAGGCCACCAGCAGCTCGAGCCGCGCCGCAACCTGTTCGCCCCGGCGCGTCAGACCCTCCAGATTGCCGGCCGAGCTGGTGGCCGCGCCGCGCGCCTTTTCCAGCGCCCGCGTCATGTCGTCCACCTGGGCCGACAGCACCGCGATGGCACCGCCAAGCCCACCCTCAAGCGTCTGGATCCTTTTCAGCCGCCCCGACAGCACATAGCAATAGATCGCCGCGGCAAAGGCGCCGGCCGACATCAAAATATCCGAAATGAATGCCATCCTCGCCTCCTTAATTCAGCACGAATTCGGTCACGAGCAGATCGCGCACGCGGCCTTCGCCCGACACCAGTTGAATGCGCCGCAAAAGCTGGGCCCGCAGCCGCACCAGGGCAGACGGATCCTCAAGATCCTTGGGATCGACCGCGCGCAGATAGCCGTTCATCACATCCAGAATGCGCGGCAACAGGGCCGAAACCTCTTCCTCCGTGCCCCGCGTCACCTCCAGTGACGAGGTGAATTTCAGATGGCGCGCCGCGGCGGTGTCGCCGATCGAAATCACCAGCGGCTCGATCGCCACGAAAGCGATTTCCGACATGCCGTCCGTGCTGCCACCCGCCTCGCCCGAGGCTGCCGGAGCGCTGCCGAACAGCAGTCCGGAATAGACGGCATAAAACCCGCCCCCGCCCAGCAGCAAGAACAGCGCCACGCCGATCAAGAGCGGCAATTTCGACTTCTTCTTTGGGGCCGCATCCTGCGGCAGCGCGGCTTCGGCCACTGCACCCTCCATTCCGGTTCGAGATCAAAGATAGAACGAAGGTCACTAACCGAATCTTAAGTTCCGGGGGCGAATGCTGCCTTTCAAGGGAGAAACCCTGGCATCGGAGTTGCGTGTGGAGAATCTGCTTAGCCTTTGGTCGGCCCTGTCCCTGCGTCGCCGTGTCATTGTCGTCGCGGCCACGCTTGGCATGTTCGTCGCGATCCTCGGCCTTGCGCGCTATGCCCAGACACCGTCGATGTCGCTGCTGTTTTCCGGCCTTGATGCCAAATCGGCGGGTGAGATTGTCTCGGCCCTCGATCAGCGCAACGTCACCTATGAAGTGCGCGGCGATGCGATCTATGTCCCTGAAAGCGCGCGTGATTCCTTGCGGATGGTGCTGGCGGGCCAGGGTCTGCCGGCGGTGGGCGAAGGCGGTTATGAACTCTTGGACGGGCTGACCGGCTTTGGCACCACCTCGCAGATGTTCGACGCCGCCTATTGGCGCGCCAAAGAGGGCGAGCTGGCCCGCACCATCCTTGCCCTGCCCGAGATTCGCTCTGCCCGGGTGCATCTGGCCCGCACGCCGACAGAACTGTTCCAGCCCGAACAGGTGCCGACCGCCTCAGTCACCGTGACCACCCGCAGCGGCGGCCTTTCGGCTATGCAGGCCAAGGCGATCCGGCATCTGATCGCCGGGGCGGTGTCGGGCATGAAGGCCGACGATGTGGCGGTGATCGATTCGGTCGCGGGCCTCATGCCCAGCGAAAATGGCGATGCGAATCCCCTTGTGGGGGGCGACGCGCGC